>JAASSE010000218.1 GCA_021768055.1 Gammaproteobacteria bacterium
CAATGCAGTCTCGTCCATGGCCTGTGCAGCCTCGCGTTCGGTAATCGGCGAACGGCGTGCATTACCGTATTTTTCAGCATCTTCCATGATTTCCTTCTTGATCAATGTTTTCAGGCGGGATGCGGAAGCCAGTATTTTTTCCAGCGTGTCACGCTCGTCAGACAGTTCCTCCTGTTCGCTCTTAATTTTCATTTCTTCAAGTTTCGCCAGATGGCGCAGCTTTAATTCGAGAATAGCTTCTGCCTGCTCATCCGATAGCTTGAAGCGTTTCATCAACACCGGCTTGGGTTTGTCATTCTCACGAATAATTTTTATGACTTCGTCAATGTTCAGATAGGCAATCAGCAGGCCATCCAGAATGTGCAAACGTGCATTAACCTTGTCGAGCCGCCACTGCAGTCGACGCCGCACGGTAACACTGCGGAACTTGATCCATTCAGATAACAATGAAAGCAGATCCTTGACCTGCGGCCGACCGTTGATGCCGATAACATTCATGTTGACGCGGTAACTGCGCTCAAGATCGGTGGTTGCAAACAGGTGTTGCATCAATTCGTCCTTGTTAATGCGGTTTGATCGCGGCACGATAACAATCCGTGTCGGGTTTTCATGATCGGATTCATCGCGCAGGTCTTCCACCATGGGCAGTTTTTTCGCCATCATCTGCTGTGCGATCTGTTCCAGAATCTTGTTGCCGGATACCTGGTAGGGTAACGCGGTAATGATGATGTCACCGTCTTCTACTTCGTGGACGGCACGCTGGCGAATGTTGCCGTTACCGCTGCGGTAGGTCTGCAGAATTTCTTCACGCGGCGTGATGATTTCCGCTTCAGTCGGAAAATCCGGGCCCTTGATGTGTTCACAGATATCCTCGAGCGTGGACTTCGGCTTGTCCAGCAGGCGAATACAGGCACTGGCGACTTCATTCAGGTTATGCGGCAGAATATCGGTGGCCATACCAACGGCGATACCGGTGCCGCCATTGAGCAGCACGTTGGGCAGCCGTGCCGGCAGGGTTTCCGGCTCGGTCATGGTACCGTCAAAATTCGGCACCCAGCTGACCGTGCCCTGGCCGAGTTCGCGCAACAGCACTTCGGCATAGGGTGCGAGGCGTGATTCGGTATAACGCATCGCTGCGAACGATTTCGGATCGTCCGCAGAACCCCAGTTGCCCTGCCCGTCCACCAGCGGGTAACGGTAGGAAAACGGCTGCGCCATCAGCACCATGGCTTCGTAGCAGGCACTGTCACCATGCGGATGGTATTTACCGAGCACATCACCGACGGTGCGCGCCGACTTCTTGTGCTTGGACGCCGCGCTCAGCCCCAGCTCCGACATCGCGTACACAATGCGCCGCTGCACCGGCTTGAGACCGTCGCCGATGTACGGCAAGGCCCGGTCGAGTATCACGTACATGGAGTAATCCAGGTACGCCTTCTCGGTAAACTGGTACAGCGGCTGCTTTTCTATGCCTTCGAAATCGATTTCAGTTTGATCACTCATGTTTGCTTTCGAATGTGTTCGTTAAGTAAAAAATAAAACCGCAGAGGTTTTAATTTCGTTATTTGTGACACTGGATTAACACAGTATGCCTCTGCGGTCCCCTGTGTTCTCTGTGGTTCAAACTTCTGCCAAATCGCCTTTTTTCTCTAACCACGCTTTTCGATCTGATGCGCGCTTCCTGCCCAGCAGCATATCCAGCATCTGGTTGCTCTTGTCGCCCTTGTCGAGCGTGAGCTGTACCAGCTTGCGCGTATCCGGCGCCATGGTAGTGACACGCAGCTGCATGGGATTCATTTCGCCCAGACCTTTAAAGCGCGTGACGCTGATCTTGCCGCGCTTCTTCTCTGCGGCAATCCGGTCGAGCACACCCTCTTTCTCCGCATCGTCGAGTGCATAAAACACATCCTTGCCAACATCGATGCGGTACAACGGCGGAATCGCGATATAAATATGCCCGGCTTCAACCAGCGGCCTGAAATGTCTCAGGAACAGCGCACACAACAGGGTTGCGATGTGATAACCGTCCGAGTCCGCGTCCGCGAGGACGCATATTTTGCCGTAACGCAGGCCCGCGATATTACTCGAGCCCGGTTCGACGCCGATGGCGATGGAAATGTCGTGTACTTCCTGGGAAGCCAGCACCTGATCGGGTGAAACTTCCCAGGTGTTGAGGATTTTGCCACGTAACGGCATGATCGCCTGAAACTCGCGGTCACGTGCCTGCTTGGCTGAGCCGCCTGCAGAATCCCCTTCCACCAGGAAAAGTTCGGTGCGCGCACTGTCCTGCGAAGAACAGTCAGCGAGCTTGCCCGGTAATGCGGGACCCGTGGTTACCTTCTTTCTGACAACCTTGCGCCCGGCACGCAGGCGCTTCTGTGCATTCTCGATCGCCAGCATTGCTATGGTTTCGCCGGCTTCGGTGTGCTGATTCAACCACAGGCTGAACGAATCCTTGACTACACCGGAAACAAACGCAGCACATTCACGCGATGACAACCGCTCCTTGGTCTGGCCAGAAAACTGTGGGTCTTCGAGCTTGACAGAGAGCACATAACAGACGCGGTCCCAGACATCTTCCGGGCTGATTTTTACCCCGCGTGGAATCAGTGAACGGAATTCACAGAAATCCCGCACGGCTTCGGTCAAACCTGTGCGCAAGCCGTTCACATGGGTGCCGCCCTGCGCCGTCGGGATCAGATTCACGTAGGATTCGGTAACCAGTTCACCGCCTTCAACCAGCCAGGTAAGCGCCCAGTCGACGGCCTCATTGGTGCCCTTCATGCTGTCGGTAAACGGCTCCAGCGGCACGATGTCCTTGTCGTACAGATTTTCGCCGAGGTAATCCTGTAATCCGCCTTCATATAGCCAGGCTTCCTTTTCACCGGACTTCTGATCGGTAAAACTGACCTGTAAACCAGGACACAATACCGCTTTTGCACGCAATACATGCTTCAGACGTGGCACCGAGAAGTTGATCGAGTCGAAATATTTTTTCTCCGGCCAGAACCGGATCAGGGTACCGGTGTTACGCTTGCCGACCGTACCGCTCTTTTTCAATTTGGTTGCGGTCGCGCCTTTTTTGAACGCCATGGTGTAGACATTGCCATCGCGTTTGACTTCCACTTCCAGTTTCGATGACAGCGCATTGACCACGGATACACCGACACCGTGCAGCCCGCCTGAAAACTGGTAATTCTTGTTGGAAAATTTTCCACCCGCATGAAGACGGGTCAGTATCACCTCGATACCGGGAATACCCTCTTCAGGATGCTTGTCGACGGGCATGCCACGGCCATCGTCACTGACTGACAGCGATCCGTCCTTGTGTAATACGACGTCGATTTTGCTGGCATGGCCGACAATGGCTTCATCAACGCTGTTATCGATGACTTCCTGGGCCAGATGATTGGGGCGGCTGGTATCTGTGTACATTCCCGGCCGCTTTTGTA
>JAASSE010000035.1 GCA_021768055.1 Gammaproteobacteria bacterium
AGGCGATTGATACCGGCTGCACGGTAATCTGAAAACTTGTGTTGTTCAACAGTGCCCGGGTTGGCTTCGAGCGTGATTTCAATATCATCCATCAGTGCCGTGCGCTGTCGTATTCCGTTGAGTATGTTTTCGATGGATCTTGCTTGAAACAGGCTGGGGGTACCGCCACCAAAGAAAATGCTGTGGATCTCGCGGTTATTAACGATTTCCAGTTCCTGTTCAAGATCACACATCAAGGCTTCGAGGTACCCGACTTCATTCAATGTAGCGCCAGCCTGGTGTGAATTGAAATCACAGTACGGGCATTTGCGCACACACCAGGGTATGTGTACATAAAGTGCGAGTGGCGGAAATTGCATCGAATTCATCACGCTAGTTGATCCAGTAGTCTACGCCCTGTGCTTGCAAAAAAGCTTCGGCGTTTTTGCCCTGTAGCAATGCCAGCGTGGACAGCATGCCGGCTTCAATACAGGTTGGAGCAGCCACACTGATCGTGTGCGGCGGGTCTTCGATGGGCCAGCCGGTTTTCGGATTCAGCACATGACCATAGCGTTTGCCGTTTTTTTCAAGGTAACGGTGCGCATCGCCACTGGACGCCAGCGCGCCCTGTTCAAGTTTAATCACACCGATGTCTGCAGAGGAATCACTGGTGAGGCGGCCGATGGTCCAGGGCTGTTTGTCTTTACGCGCGCAGGTGATGGCAAGGTCGCCACCGAGATTGATCAGTACACTGGCATCGGTGTGTTGCTGCACCAGCTGAACGCAGCGGTCGACTGCATACTCTTTACCGACACCGCCCAGATCAATTTCCATGTGTGGCTGCAGCCTGATATGTGGTTTTTCCCAGCTGACCTTGTGCCAGCCGATAGCGGGCAGCAGATCATCAATCTGCTGTTGCGATGGAATGTTATCGCTTTGATCAAACTTCCAGGCGCGACGGAGGATGCCGGAGGTGATGTCGAACATACCGTCACTCATGTCATAGAGCTGGTCGGAGAAATCGAGCAGGCGTGCAGTCTCCTCATCGACTTCAACAGCATGCCCAGAAGCATGGTTGATCTGGTAGGTGATGTTGTCATCACGGTAGCGTGAGAACTTCTTTTCGATGCGCCAGGCCTCGCTCGCCACGGTTTTAAGGATGTTTTCCGCTTCGGCTTCGTCACTGGTTTCGGCAATGATCTCACAGGGACTGGCCATGGCCTTGAAGGAGCCGCGCCAGCTGTGATCTTGTCGTTGCAAGTCGACGGATTGCATGTGTTTAATGTTATTGCCTGCCAGAGGAGGAATCGGGTTAGGCCCGGGAAGAGGTTATTATCAGGCTATGCTGATGGATCTACAAATATTTGGGTTAAGGCGTGGGTGTTTGCTGCTGAAATAAAAACGGGTGCCGCTACTGCATGGCACCCGTTCATTTAATATTTTTGCGCATTTGATTACTTCATGGTTTGTTATTTATCGGAATCGTATTTTGTGTTGTTCAAACCGACCAGTTTGATAATGGTAATAATCGTAACGGCGGCTACAACAACTGCTGAAATGGTTAATGCATCAAATGCCATAACAGTCTCCTTTATATAAAAGTAAGTCAGAATATAAGACAATACTAATTAATTATAGTTCATCTATTTCTGCACTGACGAGGCCCGGAGCAGCACTTTGGATTGGGAAAAATAATCTTTAAAATCAGCTAGATATGTGTTATCTGGTGGTAGCGGGAATGACTCTTGTTCGCAACTCTACGACAAGGCCTAGGCGGTGTGTTGCTGGCGGGCATGCCGCATTAAATACAGGATCAGCAGGATCGCCGGCACGCCGAGCAGAGCGCTGTAGATAAAGAAAAACACGTAGCCATTGGCATCGACGATTTCACCCGAAAAACCGCCGATAAACTTGGCCGGTAACAGCATCAGCGAGCTGAACAGTGCGTACTGGGTCGCGGTATAGGCCTTGTTGGTCAGCCCCGACAGGTAGGCGATAAACGCCGAACCGGCCATGCCGCCGCTGAGATTGTCGGCAGCGACCACGGTGGCCAGCATGATCACGTCCGGTGGCAGCAGTGCAATGGTCACGAACAGCAGGTTGGTCAGTATCACCAGCACAGCGCCAGCCATCAATATGGGCAGCACGCCAAAACGAATCACTAGCGATCCGCCCAGCAAGGCGCCGGCGATGGTAATAAACGGGCCGACGGTTTTGGTGACCACGCCAATATCGAGATCACTGAAGCCGACATCCACGTACAGCGGGTTGGCCATCACGCCCATGGTGATATCACTGATTCTGAACAGGCCGATGAACAACAGTATCACCAGTGCAAACTTGCCGTTGCGGCTGAAAAACTCAGTAAACGGACAGACCACTGCACCGATAAACCAGGCATAGGCTGCGCGCACGCTGTCAGGCAAGTGTGCGGAATTTTCCAGGAAGTGAATCACTTTCTCTTCCCGTTTCCAGGTGTCGCGGGAAATCACGTGCTCGGGTTCCGGAATAATCAGCGTGGTGGCAATACCGACAAACATGAACATCGCGAGCACGGTGTACGCGAACGGCCAGGAATAAAAATGCGCCAGCGAAAACGCACCGCCGCCGGCGAGCAGCATGCCGATGCGGTAGCCGATCTGATAGGTTGCCGCCATGGCGCCCTGCGTTTCGTTCGGCATGGCCTCGATGCGCCATGCATCAATGGAGATATCCTGTGTCGCGGATGAAAATGCCACCAGTAGTGCGGCGTAAACAAGCAATTCCAGGTGGGTGAGCGGATTACTCGATGCCATTACCAGCAAACCGCAAATCACACCGGTTTGGGCCAGCAGCATCCAGCTGCGGCGTTGCCCGAAGATACCGCCGATAACGGGCAGGCGCAGGCGGTCGACCAGCGGTGACCAGGTGAATTTCAATCCATACAACAGCGCAACCCAGCTGATGTAGCCGATGGTGGTTTTGTCGATGCCTTCCCTGGCCAGCCAGCCTGAAAGAGTGCCGAATACCAGTAACAAGGGCAGCCCGGCTGAAAACCCTAGAAACAGCATCGCCAGCACCCGCGGTTGCCGGTAAACCAGCACCGCATCGAGCCAGCTTTTATGCGTTTCGGCTGTACTCATTTCAGCTTGTAGTCATAGTCGATAATCAGTGGTGCATGATCGGAAAAGCGTTCGTCCTTGTAAATACTGGCGGCCTTGACCAGTGGTGCCAGTTTGGGAGTGATCACCTGGTAATCGATGCGCCAGCCGGTATTGTTGGCCCAGGCCTGCCCGCGGTTTGACCACCAGGTGTATTGATGTTCCTCCTGGTTGACCACGCGGAATGCGTCGACGAACCCGGCTTCGTCGAACAGGACGTCCATCCAGGCGCGCTCTTCGGGCAGGAAACCGGAGTTTTTCTGGTTGCTGCGCCAGTTTTTAATATCAATCTTCTTGTGGGCAATATTCCAGTCACCGCAGATAATGAATTCACGGCGTTTTCGTCGCAGGCTTTGCAGGTACGGCATGAAGCGGTCCATGAAATCAAACTTGATTGCCTGGCGTTCTTCACTGGAGGAACCCGAGTGCATGTACAGCGAAATTATGCTGAGTTTTTCGTACTGGAATTCAATATAGCGGCCTTCGATATCTATGTCGTGCCAGCCGATGCCCTTGATGACCTTTTTGGGTGTTACCTTGCTGTAGATGGCGACACCGCTGTAGCCTTTTTTCTCGGCATCATGGTATTCGCAGAAGTAACCTTTGGGTTTGAATTGATCGTGGCTTAACTGATCTTCCTGTGCCTTGGTTTCCTGGATACAAATGACATCGGCTTTTGTTTTGGCCAGCCATTCATAAAAACCTTTTTTTGCAGCAGAGCGGATGCCATTGGTATTGATCGTTATTATGCGCATCATCGTTTCATGATTTTTATTGAAGCGTTATGATACGCGTGCGTAAACGCGCTTACCACAAAAACCGGCGAATATTCGAAACACGAGGGCCATGCAGGAAAATCAAACGCAATTCATCGAGCTTGCACTGGCTAACGATGTTCTCAGGTTTGGTGAATTCACCCTGAAGTCCGGTCGTGTCAGTCCGTATTTCTTCAACGCCGGTCTGTTCAATACGGGTGCTGCGCTGGCGCAGCTCGGTGCCTGTTATGCGCAGGCCATCGTCGACCATGGCTTGCAGTATGATCTTGTGTTCGGGCCCGCTTACAAGGGAATTCCGCTGGTTTCGGCCACAACCGTTGCCTTGTCCGTACATCACGGTATCGACAAGCCGTTCGCGTTCAATCGCAAGGAAGCCAAGGGCCACGGCGAAGGTGGCAACATTATCGGTGCTGACATTCACGGGCAGGTATTGATTATCGATGACGTCATCACCGCGGGTACCGCTATTCGTGAAGCCATCGATATCATCCGTGATGAAGGCGGGCAGGCCGCGGGCATACTGATCGCGCTGGACCGGCAGGAAAAAGGCCAGGGTGACATGTCAGCGATTCAGGAAGTACAGGCCGAGTTCGGTATAACGGTGCACAGCATCATCACCATGGCCGACCTGATCGAGTATATCCAGGCTGATGAAAACTACAGCCGTTACCTGGGCGCGATGCAGCAATACCGGGAAACATACGGAATTTGATGCGGCGATCAGCCGATAATCAGTTTTAAACCAATCAGCATCGTCACCGCCTCGAACGCGCGCTTGATCAGCTTGTTACCTTTGACGATAGCGAGGTGTGCACCGAGGTAGCCGCCGAGTACCGAACCCAGCAGCAGTGCCGGCAGCCATAGCCAGTAGATTTCACCGAGCAGGCCGAGGGTGATGGCGCCGGCACCGTTCCAGAACAGGCCGACCAGTACCAGGGTATAGGCCACCGCGCGTTTGTAGTCCATGCCGAACCAGCGGATCAACCAGAGGGTGACGAACAGGCCGGTGCCCGAAGTCAGTGAGCCGTTGAGGATGCCGATCATGAACAGCACCAGGCCGCCGACGGTGTAGCCATGCCGGTCGCGGTGGGTAGCGATGTGCTGCTGGCCCAGCTGGGGCGAGAGGATAGAATAAACGCCCAGACCCATGGTGAGCACGCCGAGGGCGACCTGGGCCGAGCGGTCGGGGACCTGGAGTATGACGCTGGCACCCAGCACCACCCCGGGCAGGCCGGCGACTACCATGAAAATCGCGAACTGCCGCTCCAGATGGCTTTCGCGCATGTGCCGCGTGGTGGCACCGATACCAAGCGCGATGGTGGCGACTTTGTGTGTCGCCAGCGCCACTCCGAAGGGGAGCCCGAGAAAGATCAGAACCGGCAGCTGGATCAGGCCTGCGCCGCCGCCGGACAATGCGGAAAATATATTGGCCAGCAGCGAAATAAAAAAAATCAGCAGGTGTTCGAACATGGGCCATGGCGGGTTGTCAGAAGATGCATTCTGCCACAGTATGACTATACTGAAAGATGTCAGGAACAGACCCTGTAGACTATCCTTTAGGTATCAATCGAGGTTAAGAATGCGAGTTTCCCTGTTAACTGTTTTACTGCTACCCACCCTGTTTGCTTCAGCTGTCGAAGCCAAGCTGTATCGCTGGGAAGATGAATATGGCAACGTTCATTATGGCGACAAGGTGCCCGCCAAGTATCTCAAAAAGGAACATAAGGAGCTGAATGAGCAGGGCACCCTGGTCAAGGAGCACGACCGTGCGATGACAGCCGAGGAAAAGAAGGCAAAGCGCGAGGCGGAAGAAGAGAAAAGGCGGCTGGAAAACGAGAGGCGGGCACAGGCTCTGCGCGACCGAGTGCTCACAGATACCTACACCACCGAGCGTGACCTGATAGCCGCTCGTGATGCCCGGCTCGATGCGATCGACTCGCAGCTGCAGCTATCAAGAGAGCTGATCAAAAACACAGAAATCAAGCTCAAAAATACCCAGCAGCTGATTGAAAACACCAAGGCTCAGGGCCTGGTGGTGCCTGAGGCAACTTATCACAAGCTGGAGCGCGAAAAACTGGCGCTTGCCAACCACAAAGGACTGCAGGAAGGCCACATGATCAAACGCGAAGAAGTCATCAAGCAGTTTGACGATTATATCAAGCGCTTTCGCGAGTTAATGGCCGAGAAAAACAAAAAGCGTGAGGCTTACGAAAAACGCAAGCTGGCACGTGAGAGAGCCGCCAAGGGACTTCCGCCGTTGGAACAATAATCAACGCTTGATCAGCGTTCCAACACCTTCATCCGTAAACAACTCCAGCATCACTGCGTGTTCGACACGACCGTCGATGATGTGTGATGTCTTGACGCCGGATTTCAAGGCATCGACCGCACAGGACACTTTTGGCAGCATGCCGCCCTGTATGGTGCCGTCATTAACCAGCGCATCGATATCGGATACCTCGAGACCGGTCAGAACGTTTTTGTCTTTATCCAGGATGCCGGCCGTATTGGTCAGCAGTATCAACTTTTCGGCCTCGAGAACGCTGGCGAGTTTGCCGGCAACCAGGTCCGCATTGATATTATAGGAACAGCTATCTTCACCGACACCGATCGGTGCAATCACAGGAATAAAATTACCCTGGTCAAGCATCTCCACGATCGACGGATCGATCGAGGTGACTTCGCCGACATGGCCCAGGTCGATTATTTCGGGTACGTCCAGCTCGGGGGATTCGCGTTCGATTTTCATCTTGCGTGCCCGAATCAGGCCGCCGTCTTTACCGGTTAAACCGACTGCATTGCCGCCGTTATGCGCAATCAGGTTGACGATGCTTTTGTTGACCAGGCCCCCCAGCACCATCTCGACGACGTCCATGGTTTCACGGTCGGTAACGCGCATGCCTTCGATGAATTTCGATTCCTTGCCGATTTTTTCCAGCAACTCACCGATTTGCGGGCCGCCGCCGTGTACGACCACTGGATTAACCCCGACCTGTTTCAGCAGCACGATGTCGCGCGCAAAGCCGTTTTTCAGGGCTTCATCGGTCATCGCGTTACCACCGTACTTGATTACGATGGTTTTGTTATGAAGCCGTTGAATATACGGTAAGGCTTCAGACAAAACGCTGGCAACAGTATGGGCGGATTGTTTATCCACGAGTTACTCCATATTTTTTAATCTTATTTACCGCAAAGACGCAAAGGACGCAAAGGAAAAGCAGAAATAAAGCTGCATTTGCAAAGATATTGACTTTAAAAAGGCAGTTTCAGATTTTTATCGAGCTTCAATAATTGTTCTTTGAATTTGGCCTGTATTTCATCCAGCTTGGCTTCGCTGTTGGCCTCGAACCGAAGCACCAGGCTCGGCGTCGTATTGGAAGGGCGGATAAGTCCCCAGCCTTCAGGGTAATTGACGCGCATGCCGTCAATCGTGATGATGTCGGCATTTTCAAATTCTGCCTGCTGTTTGAAACGCTCCATGAATTTATAGTGTTCGCCTTCCTCGAACTGGATCTGGAGTTCGGGTGTGTTATAGCTGTCGGGCAGTTCGGCAAACACCTCGCTTGAAGACTGGTTGCGCTTGCTGAGGATTTCCAGCATACGGGCTGCGCTGTACAGGCCGTCATCAAAACCGAACCAGCGTTCCTTGAAAAAGATGTGTCCGCTCATTTCACCGGCCAGCTCGGCACCGGTTTCCTTCATCTTGGCCTTGATGAACGAGTGTCCAGTCTTCCACATTAGCGGTTCGCCGCCGAGCTGCTTGATCACGTTGGCAAGGTTGGTACTCGACTTGATATCAAAAATGATTGTTGCACCCGGCTTGCGTTCTAGGACATCGGC
>JAASSE010000219.1 GCA_021768055.1 Gammaproteobacteria bacterium
CATAACAATCAGCAATACTATCGACAATGATGCGCACCGCGCGCACATCGAACAACTCATGAAAATCACGTTGTTTCGATGTCATTTTTTTCCAGATGCTGTAGATGTGTTTGGGCCGACCGGACACTTCAGCATCGATGCCGGCGTCATCTGCCAGTTGCCTGAGTACCTCTACTACATCGTGAATAAACTGTTCGCGGTTCTCGCGCGTCTCTTCCAGGTACTTGGCTATGCGCCGGTAGGTTGACGACTCGAGGTATCGGAAAGACAGGTCTTCCAGCTCCCATTTGAGTTGCCCAATGCCTAATCTATTTGCTATGGGTGCATAGATATCCAGGCTTTCCTGGGCAACATCCTGCCGGTCCGCCGGGTCGGCTTCTGACAACTGGCGCAGTCTTTGTACACGAAAAGCGAGCTTGATCAGTACAACACGAACATCCTCAACCATGGACAGCAACATGCGGCGCAGGCGCTCTGCCTGTTCGGGTGTGTCTATGTTCTGTTTATGTGTCTGCAAGCTGTGTAACTGGCAAACATTGCTGACCATAGCCATGATCTCTTTGCCGAAAATGGCTTCAAGATCGGCCATGTCGATGTTTTTTATTAATGGAGTGGTACTCAGCAAACTGACGATCAGGGTGGTTTCGTCAGCGCCTAGCTCGCTCAACAGCAAGGCCACGTCAAGACTGCTGGGAAGATCAGGATCCGGTTCGAGATCCCACACTTGCTTGCAGGCTTTATACAACAGGCTGTCTTCGGCGACGGAGTCGCCGGTAAGCTTGCTCAGGTACTCATCGACTGAGTAAGTTTGAGGAATAAGATTGTGTTGTCTGGTTGCGCGCATAGTTGCAGTTCATTGTACGCTGAGGACACGCACAGGAAAACAACCAGGATTTGGGATAGAGACTCCCAGGGAGTGAATTTACTGTTTCTGACAGTCCGGGCACTTACCATACAGTGTCAGACTGTGATCGGTAATCGTATACCCTTTGTCTTCTGCGATTTTCTTCTGCTGGCTTTCGATAATATCGTCGTAGAACTCTTCTACCTTGCCGCAGCCAACACATACGATATGGTCGTGATGGCCTTCCTCACGGTTCAGTTCGAATACAGCCTGGCCGCCTTCAAAATGGTGACGGGTTACCAGGCCGGCAGCCTCAAACTGCGTGAGTACACGGTAAACGGTGGCAAGGCCGACTTCTTCGCCCTCGTCTCTCAGGGACTGGTAAATATCCTCTGCACTCTGGTGCCGTACAGACGAGGTTTCCATCAGATCCAGGATTTTCATCCTGGGCAATGTTACCTTCAAGCCTACTTTCTTCAGTTCAGTCGATTCCATATTTCACTGCCGGGTCAAAGTAAGTTAGTATCGCACGCCAAGAGTAACAGCAGCTGATAACCATTTCCTTGATGTATATTAAAAACAGTCTCATTTTTACCTGCAAATCGGCCTTAATTGCCGCTGTAATCGCCATTATATCAGCCTGTGAGGCCATCCTGCCCACCCCGCACAAAATCGATATTGAGCAGGGAAACACCATTACCCAGGAAGAATTCGAGTCGATTTATACCGGGATGACCAAGCAGGAGGTGATTCAGGCCCTGGGGCAGCCCATGCTACAGGACCCGTTTCATTCGGACCGCTGGGACTATATTTACCGGCTGAAGCCGGGCAAAGGGCGCCTCAGGGAGTCCAAATTCACGCTGTTTTTCAGAAACGGAGTCCTGGTAAAAATCGACGGCGATGGTTATAAGGAGTATTGAATTTCCACAAATCGCATGGGGTTTTGAAAACATTCATCGCTAAAGCCTGTGCTGAGCCAAGCCGAAGGTGTGTTCTTGTATTTTATTTTTCCTAGTTCCTAGTTCCTAGTTCCTAGAATCTAGCCCTTGTCGGTACTGCCACCCTTCCTCATCACCTTGCCTTCGGCCGCGCGCTTGCGCCGGATTTCCTTGGGATCGGCAATCAGAGGGCGGTAGATTTCTACCCGGTCGCCATCCGACAATACCGTAGTCATGTCTGCCGCCTTGCCGAAAATGCCGACCTTGCTGTGTTCAACATCGAGCTCGGGGAATTCCATCATGATGCCGGACTGGACAATAGCACCGCCGATGGTGGTACCCACATCCACGTTAACCGGTAGAATCAGCTGCTTTTCAGGTAAAGCATAAGCTACTTCCACATTGATGGTTTCAACCGCGCTCACCATGCACCTCCACGGCACGTTTACTGAATGCATCGACCAGTGAATTGGCTATTTGTGCAAACACTGCGGTGGCAGCAAGTGATATCAGGCCACTGTCAAACTTGAATTCAAGGTCAAGTTCAATTTTACACGCATCGTTGCGTTTTAATGGATAAAAAGTCCATGCGCCGTGAAGTGTTTTAAATGGCCCATCGACAAGATTGATTTCGATTTTCCTGTTTTTATTCAGGGTATTTTTTGTTGTGAAGGTCCTGTTCAACGATCCCCGTGCGATCTCGATGCTGGCCGTCATCTCGGTGCTCGACGAACTGATGACTTCTGAGGATTTGCACCACGGTAAAAATTTTGGATATGCAGCAACATCATTGACCAGTGCGTACATTTCAGCGGGTGAATAATGCACCAGCGCACTGCGCTTTATATGTGACACGATATATTAATCCGTTGTATTTTACAGACTGATGACGCCGATCACGTTTAAAAACACAATGATAACCGCAATCGGGGTAACGAACCTGACCAGGAAGCGCCAACCACGATAAAATATATCATAGGTTTCAAGCTCATCGCGTGTTGATTCTTCCCGCATCAACCAGGCTGCAAATATCGCAATAAACAGGCCGCCCAGAGGCAGCATCAGGTTGGCCGTTATGTAATCCAGCGTATCAAAGAAGTTCTTGTTATCGAACAGGAATGGCACGCTCCAGGTGTAATCCGACCACAGGTTAAACGATAGTAATGAACCGATACCCAGCGCCCATGTAAAGATCCCTATCCATACCGCAGCATAGATACGGTTCACACCCATGTTTTCCACCAGCCATGCTACCGCCGGTTCGATCAATGATATCGCCGAGGTCCAGGCGGCGAATGTCAGCAGTACGAAAAAGGCAGTACCGATCATGGTACCCGCTTCCATGTGTCCGAATGCAATCGGCAGGGTTTTGAAAATAAGTCCAGGGCCCACACCAGGCTCCAGTCCGTTGGCAAACACAATCGGGAATATGGCGAGTCCTGCCAGCAAGGCGACCGTGGTATCAGCCAATGCAATCATGATGGACGCTTTCGCAATGGACGTGTGCTGCGGCAGGTAAGAACCGTATACCATGATCGCACCCATACCCAGGCTCAGCGTGAAAAAGGCATGTCCCATTGCAATCAGTATGCCCTGACCGGATATGCTGCCGGGGGTGAACAGGAAATTGACACCATCCATGAAGTGTCCTGTAGTCATTGAATAGG
>JAASSE010000220.1 GCA_021768055.1 Gammaproteobacteria bacterium
CGTGCACTGTACCAACACGAGCTGGGCAGGTCCGGCTACGGAGCCATTACCACCGAGATCAAGCCGGCTACGGAATTCTATTACGCCGAAGACTATCACCAGCAATTCCTGGCAAAAAATCCGGGTGGCTACTGCGGACTCGGCGGTACCGGTGTTGTCTGCCAGACCAGCTGGAAACAGATGTAGTTAAACAATATTTTTCCAGGCCGGGTGTTTTTTAATAAGGGACAACGCCCGCGCCAGCAAACTCATGCCCGGTTCTGTTCGATGCCAGGTTGAGGCACCGGAAGGATGAGGTAGCGGGATAACATCCATCCATCTTCGGTTTTCTTTCAACTCAAACTCGTAACCGATTACATCAACCAGTTTATCCACGTCCATAAACTGTTCGATCGCGAGTTTGCCAACGGGAATCACGAGTTCCGGGGCCAGCAACTCTATTTCCTTGTCGAGCCAGTCGGCGCAACGCCGGATTTCATCATCACTTGGAACACGATCACCACCTTTTGGATTCTTTCCAGGGTAGCAACGGCATACGGCCGCCATGTACACGCGTTGACGAAACTGATGCTCATCAAGACCTATTGAGGCAAACCATTTGAACAGGGTCTTGCCCGCGGTCCAGGCAAACGGACGGCCCAGTTTGCCTTCCATCTCGCCCGGTGCCTGGCCAACCAGCAAGACCTTTGATGCAACCGGCTGTCCGGTGACCACGGGCGGATTCATATCAGGACACTTGCGGCACAGTTTAAGCAGCAATTGATGTTCTACCAACGCCTGGGACTGAACCTGGTTCATATTGGCTAATCCGGGAAAAGTCGCGATAATACAAACAACCCGGCCATCATACACTCACATGGATCTACTCGAAACAATCTATCAGTTTGCTCTGAAACTGATACAGGAATTCACCACCATAAAAGGCGGCCTACAGCTGATCATTGTTATCGGTTGCGGCGCACTGGCCGCATTCACGTATAAATACTGGCAGCGCCTTATTGCACAGCTACTGGGTGACTTTGAAAAACAAACCTTCTTCCGGTTTTTATTGCGTGCATCCAACCGCATCGCCTTCCCGATGAGTATGCTTATTTACCTGATACTCACTCGCTTCACTGTCGAACAGTTCGGAATTGATACTACAGTACTGGATATATTCACACCCCTGCTGCTGTCACTGGCGGGTATCAAACTGGGTGTTTTCATATTGCGTGCCGGTTTTGCACCCAGCCCGGCGCTGCACGCATGGGAAGGCGTTCTGAGTCTGAGCGTATGGGGAATACTTGCGCTTCACCTGGTTGGCTGGCTGCCGGAAGTCATCAAGACCATGGACGAACTTGCAATCAGCTTCGGCGAAACAAAATTTTCACTGTTATCGCTGGTGGTGCTGGTCATCTCGGTCGTCATCTTCGTCGTACTGGCAGGCTGGCTGGTGCGACTGATCGAATCACGTACTCGCAAATCCCAGTACATCAATCCGAGCATGCGCGTCGTGCTGGTCAAGACCAGCAAATTTGTTCTCTACGGCTTTGCTATCCTGTTTGCACTGCAGGCAACCGGTATCGACTTTACAACTTTTGCAATCTTCAGTGGTGCCATCGGTGTCGGCATCGGCTTCGGTTTGCAGAAAATTTTCAGTAACTTCATCAGTGGTTTTATTCTATTGTTCGATCGCTCGATCAAACCCGGTGATGTCATTACCGTTGGCACGCGCTTTGGCTGGGTACAGGAACTGAACGCACGCTATGTTGTGGTGCGTGACCGCGAGGGTGTTGAAACCCTGATACCGAACGAAAACCTGATTACCTCAGAAGTGACCAACTGGAGTTACTCCGACCGCGCGGTCCGTCAACGTCTGTCGGTACAGATCAGCTATGCCGATGACCCGGAACAGGCAATGAAATTAATGGTGGAAGCGACACATGGCCATCCACGCGTGCTGGTTTCACCCGAGCCGGTTTGCAGGCTACTGGGTTTCGGTGACAACGGCATCAACATGGAACTACGCGTGTGGATCAACGACCCGGAATCCGGCATCGCCAACGTGCTGTCTGACATCAACCTGAATATCTGGAAAAGCTTCAAGGAACACGGTATCACCATCCCGTTCCCACAGCGGGATGTCCGAATTCTTGAAGGAACTAGTAACTAGGTTCTAGGTACTAGGAAAATCAGATAATTGATCTGCTCATGTTGAACCTGCTGAGCCATGAACGAATAGCGCTATTTATATTTCCTTAACTAAGTTAAGGGTTTAAAAGTAATAAGCAGGTACCCTCCTAGTCCCTGGAACCAAGCGCCTGATTTGACGCCCGTCATGAATCCGTAATCACTGCTGATATAAAATATTTTTTATAAGTTTTGGGGATTCATATGCGACGTTTTCTGACAACACTGTTTCTGCTGTTCATTTCCATGGCCAGCTTCGGCATCAAAGCCGAAGTTATGGTGCTGATTCACGGCTACCTCGGCAGCGCCGACAGCTGGGAAGTCAGCGGCATCAACGCAATTCTCGATGCCAATGGCTGGAAGCGCGGCGGCTTGGTCACTTCAAAGCCGGCCATGGCGCAATTTCTGCAAGGCCCCGGCAAAGATGCCGACAAAAAGGTCTACGTGGTTGACCTGCCGGCCGATGCCCCCATCATGATACAGACAGACCAGTTTCTTGCGATGATGCAGACCGTGCAGCAGTTTCACCCGGATGAACCGATTATACTGGTCGGTCACTCGGCCGGCGGCGTAGTCGCGCGCATGGCACTGATCCGCGGCAACCTGAGCAACGTCAGGGCTTTGATAACCATTGCCAGCCCGCATATTGGCACTTCACGCGCTAGCCAGGCACTCCACGCAACCGATGAATCCGGCATGTTCGGTTTCGTAAAAGGCTTTTTCGGAGGCCGCAATTACGATATCGTCAGGCATTCCCGTGGCTTGCTGTTCGACCTGGTACACCCGCATCCCGGTTCACTGCTGTACTGGCTCAATGCCCAGCAACACCCTGATATAGACTACGTGTCTGTTATCCGCACCGATCCGGTCGGTTTTGCCGGCGACGAACTGGTGCCCGGGTTCAGCCAGGACATGAACAACATACCCGCGATACACGGCAACAGTAATGTCGTCATAACACCCGCCGGTCATACCCTGGTCGCGCAGGATGGTGATACCCTCATCCAGATCCTGAATGAACTGGACCAGCCTGCGACTGACGATAAAGAATCAGTATAAAATGTATTAATGTCGGATAAAGATCTGGATCCACGCTGGGGCACACCCGATCCTACGCACGATCCTTACATCCTCGCAAATTTCAAACCCCGGCCCGATGATGTACTGATCACAACAGCACCGAAAGCCGGAACCACGTGGATGCAGAATATCCTGCATCAACTGCGCAGCGGCGGTGATCCCAACTTTAAAAGCATAAACCAG
>JAASSE010000221.1 GCA_021768055.1 Gammaproteobacteria bacterium
GGGCCTGCTCGATGACCTGTACATCACAATTCCGCGCGGTTCCTACAAGAGTCTCGAGGCGGTCATGGATGTGGATGCGAATATCCAGGCGCCGTTACAGAAAGGGTCTCAGCACGGTGCCGTGCGTGTAACGCTGAACAATGAAGAGGTGTTGAATGCACCGCTTGTCGCACTTGAATCAGTTGATGAAGGTAACCTTCTTCAGGTTGCAAAAGACCATATCCTGCAGTTGTTCAATTGAGCTGCCCTTTCAAAGGGCTGTGCAACATAACCTGTAACAATCATGTCTGACAAGATCGTATACCTCAATGGGCAGTTCCTGCCGCATGACCAGGCGTGTGTGTCAGTGCTCGATCGCGGGTTTCTGTTTGGTGACGGCGTTTACGAGGTAATACCGGTATTTGGCGGCAAGCTGTTGCGCCTGCATGAGCACCTGCAGCGCTTGCAAAACAGTATGAACAAGGCGTCCCTTGCAAATCCCATGAACGAGCAGCAGTGGACGGATGTTCTTAACACCATGCTGGACAGGAACCCGGGGGAAGACCGTTCCGTGTATTTACAGGTTACTCGTGGCGCCGCGGCGATACGCGACCTGTCTGTGGATGAGTCCGTTAAACCGACTGTGTTCGTCATGGTTAACGAGTTGCCGACAGTTGATCCTGACATGCAAAAGCAGGGCATAGAGGCGATAACCGTAAATGACTTTCGCTGGGAGGCCTGTGATATCAAATCTGTTTCACTGATCGCCAACGTCATGATGCGTTTGCAGGCAACCGCTGCCAATGTTGCCGATGCAATCATGGTGCGTGGTGAACTTGTCACCGAGGGTACGGCGAGCAACGTGTTTATGGTTAAAGATGATGTCATCCTGACGCCGCCCAAAAGCAAGCTGCTGTTACCGGGGATTACCCGTGACCTTGTCATAGAGCTGGCGCATGAGAATGGCATCGCGGTAGAAGAGCGTGAAATAAACAAACACGAGCTTGAATCGGCTGATGAGATCTGGCTGACCAGCTCAACGCGTGAAATTGCCCCGGTGGTCAAACTCGATCAGCGTATTGTGGGCGATGGACAGGCCGGGAGCATGTGGCATAGGATGATTGGTATATACCAGCGCTACAAGCAGGAGTTAAGAAATGGATGATTCAATACCTGATGAAGAAGAAAGCCTGCTCGAATTTCCCTGCGAGTTTCCGATCAAGGCGATGGGAAAAGCCGGTCCCGAGCTTGAAGCCGCGGTATTGGCAATCATGAACCGCCATGTGCCGGATCTCGGTGAAGGCGCGGTAAAAACACGCGCGAGCCGAAACGGAAATTATCTGTCTATTACGGTCACGATTCAGGCAAAAAGCCGTGACCAGCTCGATGCGATCTACATGGAACTGACTTCGTGCGAGCATACTGTATTTGTGCTTTAGCTAATGTCATTTCTTGTGCGTGAACTGGGCGTCCAGCCCTATGAACCTGTATGGCAGGAGATGCAGGTATTTACCGATCAACGTACGGAATCAACGCCCGATGAACTCTGGGTGCTGCAACATACACCGGTGTATACGCTGGGCAAGAACGGCAAACCCGAACACATTATCAATGCCGGTGAAATTCCTGTAGTGCAATCCGACCGTGGCGGTCAGGTGACCTACCACGGACCCGGACAGGCCATCATCTACATGCTGCTAGATTTGAACCGCATGCATATCGGTGTGCGCGAACTGGTGTCGCGCATCGAAAATGGAGTGATTAGTTTCCTCGCTGAGCATGACATTGAAGCGGTCGCACGCAGGGATGCACCGGGTGTGTACATAGAGGGCAAAAAAATTGCAGCGTTGGGTTTGCGCGTGCGCAAGGGCCGTAGCTTCCATGGCCTCGCGTTCAATATTGACATGGACCTGGAGCCGTTCACCCGCATCAATCCCTGCGGTTTCGAGGGCCTTGAGGTGACGCAAATGTCCGATTTTATTGACTATGTAGACTTCGGTACTGTGGTGCAGCAGCTGTTGCCGTACCTGCAACGCGAGTTCCTGTAGAATACATACATGACTGAAAATACTGGTAAAAAACCGTATCGCGTAAAACAGGGGGTCAAGCTCAAAGGCGCCGACAAGGTCGCCCGTATCCCGATCAAGGTCGAACCAACAACTGAGCGACTGCGCAAGCCGTCCTGGATCCGTGCCAGATCGCCGTTTCATCCCAATGTTAAAAAACTGAAATCCGTACTGCGTGAACACCGGTTGCACACCGTGTGTGAAGAGGCGACTTGCCCGAACCTGGGCGAATGTTTTGGCAAGGGTACGGCAACCTTCATGATTATGGGGGATATCTGCACCCGGCGTTGCCCGTTCTGTGATGTTGGCCACGGCCGTCCAGACCCGCTGGACAAGGATGAGCCGGTTAACCTGGCCAACACGATACACGCGATGGGATTGCAATACGTCGTGATTACCTCTGTCGATCGTGATGATTTGCGCGACGGCGGTGCATCGCATTTTGTTGCATGCATCGAACAGGTGCGCAGCAAGAATCCCGAGATACAAATTGAAATCCTGGTACCGGATTTTCGCGGCCGCATGGAAGTTGCACTCGATATCATGCTTGAACATCCGCCGGATGTTTTCAACCATAACCTGGAAACGGTGCCGCGCCTGTATAAACAATGCCGTCCAGGTTCGGATTATCAATGGTCGCTGAATTTGTTAAAGAAATTCAAGCAGGCACAGCCCGATGTACCGACCAAGTCTGGCCTGATGCTGGGTCTGGGTGAGGAAATTGACGAAGTGATTGAAGTCATGCGCGACATGCGCGCGCATGACATTGAGATGCTGACTTTGGGCCAGTACCTGCAGCCAAGCAAGGACCACCTGCCGGTCAAACGCTTTGTAACACCTGAAGAATTTGATGATTTATACCGTATTGGTATGGAGCTCGGCTTTACCCATGTTGCCAGCGCGCCGATGGTAAGGTCGTCGTATCACGCAGATTTGCAAGCCAGTGGGGAGTTCTGATATAAGTTACAAATAATCATTCGCTTTTACATTAACAACGGTTATTGCTGCGGAGCCGATATGAGTGATCTCTTTAGAACCATGCGCAATAGTCTGAACCGGTTTATTCACCGGGTCGTTCGTGTAATTTGCCCGTGTCCACCTCAGCGATCTGAAGAAGAGCAACGGCTGATTGATCAGCAAACCGCTTCACTGGTGTTGTATGAATATTCCAGCTGCCTGGCATGTGCGCGCACACGCCGTGCAATGAAACGCCTCGGTTTGAACATTAAAACCCGTGATGTGCACAATGAGCCGAAGTGGAAGCAGGAGTTGGCCGAGCAGGGCGGCAAGGACCAGGTGCCCTGTCTGCGTATCGCTGACGACGACAACAAGGTCAGCTGGCTTTACGAATCACGGGATATCAATAAATACCTGGAGCAGAAGTTTA
>JAASSE010000222.1 GCA_021768055.1 Gammaproteobacteria bacterium
ATCGATCTTTCCGATGATCTCGCCAGCGCGAAACTGCTGGTACCGGTCGACCCGGATGCACCCATCCTCGGCGGCAAAACCATCAAGGTCACCGCTGGTGTCGAGCTCGCCTACGCCGACAGCAAGCCCATTGTCATTCTCAAAGGAGTTAGTTTGTGGGGCGTACCCATACCCAACGCCTGGCTCGGCAACATCAAGAACGTTGACGTGATTCAGGAATTCGGCAGCGAAGAGGGCTTCTGGAAAGCCTTTGCCGACGGCGTGGAACTGATTGAGGTAAGGGAAGGAAAACTAACCGTCGTGCTGAAAGAATAACTAACTCGTCATCCCGGACTCGATCCGGGATCCAGCGCCTTTGTTTGTCATCCCGAACGAACGTGAGGGATCTTCTTTTCCTCGTCACTCATCCCTCGTAACTTTCTCCACCGCACCAGCCCGAACAGGCCAAACATAACCAGCAGCCAGATACTGACGCCGCCGTGTCCGGCAACAATCACCTCGGTAGTGACACCGGAGATATAATAATCATCGTACACGCTGTCTTCCAGCGGCAGTGCGCTTAACGAGGCATCATCGTAAGGCCCGTAGCTCTGCAACCATTCACCGCTATTGGCATCGTACAGCTCGATACGAATGTCGTAATACCCGGCCGGGAAGCCTTCCGCCAGTTCGGTCTCGATCACGAACACGTCCGCGGCACTGTCGCCATGAATATGGAAATCGCTACTGGTCGCATAATGGTTCCACGGACCGCCTTCGTAGCTCAGGTACAGTTGCGCATACACCCACGAGGTGCTGTACACCGTGTCCGCATCGATCGCGACGCTGAAACGGTGATAATAACCGTCATCATCCAGGTCGCTGATCAACGTGGTCCACGCATCAAATATCGCGATATCGCCACCGTAGTGATAACTGCTGCTCTCGATATGAACGCCCACGGCGCCGGTTTCAGGCCTGAAACCCTGTTTGACCAGTGCAGCCATCTCATCCACATCTGCCTGTTCAAGCAGATTCTTGCGCGTGCTTTCATCCGTTGTGGTATTGCCCGCGTAGCTGATCGACCGGGACGTGCGTGTTTGAGTTGCGTCTTCTGCTTGCACTGGTATGACAAAGCCGGACAGGGAGACCAGCGCAAAAACAACGCTTAAAAGTTTATTGGTACGCATGACAATTCTCCTGTTTTGAAAGTCATGCGTAGATTTGAGCAGTAATTAACTGAACAACTGCTGAACGGATAAAGCAGGTACTAGGAACTAGGTACTAGTAACTAGGAAAGGCTCTGGATTCCCGCCTTCGCGGGAATGACGAAGTTTGGGGATTCAGTATACCGTCATCGCGGAACCATTATTGTCATTTCGACGGAGGGCGCAGCCCGATTGGAGAAATCTCCTGAACAACATAGAAAACCGTCATCCCGGACTTGATCCGGGATCCAGTGAAACAACCATCCCTGCGCAGCAGGGATCCATCGCTTCTCCTCGTCCCTCGTACCTCGTTACTCGTCCCTCGTAAAAATCGTTTATATAACGATTTTTACGCAAACACCTCCAAGCTCGCTTTTTTCAATCTGCAACTCGCCCCGGTACGCCTCCACGATGTTGTTCACGATCGACAGGCCGATCCCGTGGCCGGGCATGGCTTCGTCGGCGCGTTTGCCGCGCTGCAACAACTGCGCCACCTGTTCGCTTGCCATGCCGGGGCCGTCATCTTCAATCTGCAGAAGCAGCCTGCTGTCTTCCCGCCGGGCACGGATTACGACACGCTGCCGGCACCACTTGAATGCGTTGTCCAGCAGGTTGCCGAGCACCTCCATCAGGTCACCTTCATCGCCCTTGAACAGCAGTAATGGTGCAATGTCCACGTCCACGTCGATCTGCTTGTCCTGGTGTACCTTTTGCAGTGACGCGGTGACGCGCTCGATAAGCGCCTGTACCTCGACGTGGCTGCCGATACCGGTCGAGCCGGCCGCGGATGCGCGTTGCAGCTGGTATTCCACGATCGCATTCATGCGATCGACCTGTTCCTGCATCGTATCCGTCGACAATTCCTGCTCCTTTTGCAATGAACTCTGCAATACCGCCAGCGGTGTTTTCAAACTGTGTGCAAGATCACCCAGTGCATTGCGGTAACGCATTTTGTGGTCCCGCTCGTGCTCGAGCAGAATATTGATGTTATCGGTCAGGTGTTTTATCTCCCGGGGATACTCCTCCTCGATAAGTTCCTGCTGGCCGCTCTCGATGCGGCTCAGTTCGGCGTCCACCTTGCGCAGCGGCTTCAACCCCCAGCGCAGGATCACCGCCTGGCTCACCAGCAACAGCACCGCCATCGCCAGTAACCAACTCCACAGGGTCGCGCGATAGCTGACGATCTGTTTCTCGAACGAGTGCAGGTCAGTAGCAATGTTGAACGTCAGCGCGAGTGCATCTTCGCGTATGTCGTCGCTGGCCCAGTTCACACCGTAGGCAAATACATAGTAATCCGTGTTACCGACGCGTGTTTTTTCAAAGCGCTTTTCGCCACGGCCCAGTGCCAGCGGTGACGGCGGCTGTGCACCCAACACCGATGACGACTGCCACAGGATTTTGCCGCGCTTGCCGGTCACGTGCGCATACACGCCGGAGCTGGGCAGGCCGAACAGCACATCGAGCTCGTCCGATGGCATCAGCAAGCCGCGATCGCCGACTTCCGCCGCCGCCATCAACGCGTACAGCTGCGTGGTGAGCTTGTCCTGTAACGCGCTTTCGGCACTGTCGGAAAATGCGCGTTCCAGCGTCACCGCGGTTAGGCTGATGAAGATCACCAGCACCAGTGTCGCGCTCAGGATGATTCGTAGATTGAGTGACATCGCCGCTACCGTTACTCGTTGTCGTCGCACAGTGTGAAACGGTAACCGCGGTTGCGCAGCGTTTCGATCGGTTGCAGCGAACAGTCCGGGTCCAGTTTCTTGCGCAGGCGCCCGATCAACACCTCGATTACGTTACTGTCGCGGTCATCATCGTGCGGATACAGGTAGTCGGCCAGCCGTGCCTTTGACACCGCCTCGCTAGAGTTGCGCATCAGGTACTCCAGCAGGCGGTATTCGAACGCGGTCGCGTCCACCACCGCATCATCGAGAAACACCTGCTGTGTTCCCCGGTTGATACTCACCGCACCGCAACGCAGCTCGGTCGTCGGCGAGCCGGTGGCGCGGCGCAGCAGCGCCTTCAGCCGTGCCAGCAATTCCTCCATCTGGAACGGCTTCACCAGGTAGTCGTCGGCGCCGGCCTCGAGGCCTTCCACCTTTTCCTGCCAGCGGCTGCGCGCGGTCAGGATCAGCACCGGCAGGGTATGGCCCTTTTTACGCAATCGCTGGATGATCTCAATGCCGGAGATGCCGGGCAGGCCGATATCGATAATGGCGGCATCCAACGGGTACTCGCTGG
>JAASSE010000036.1 GCA_021768055.1 Gammaproteobacteria bacterium
GAAGTAATGCGTGATCACGGGCAGGAAGCTGTTGATATGTTGATTCGCGAATATAGCCTGGAGCAGAAATGGGATTTCAAGCCGGGTTCATACTTTGAAAGTGCTTTTAAATAAAGAATCAAGACGAACTGGAATAAACAAACAAGATTTACCTGGAGAACAATCATGAAAGTAATTTTATTGGGCGGTCCCGGCGCCGGCAAAGGCACACAGGCGGGCTACATCACAGAAAAATACAACATCCCTCAAATTTCCACCGGTGACATGCTGCGTGCACACGTTAAAGCAGGCTCCGAGCTTGGTGTTGCAGCCAAGAAAATCATGGATGAAGGCGGCCTGGTTTCCGACGACATTATCATGGGCATGATCAAGGAACGCATCCAGGAAGATGACTGCAAGAACGGCTATTTGTTCGACGGCTTCCCGCGCACCATTCCACAGGCCGATGCATTAAAGGATGGCGGTATCCCGGTTGATGCTGTTGTGGAAATCGATGTTGATGATGACGAAATCATCAAGCGCATGTCCGGTCGCCGCGTCCATCTCGCCTCGGGCCGTACCTATCACGTGGTATTTAACCCACCCAAGGTTGAAGGTAAAGACGACGAAACCGGTGAAGACCTGATCCAGCGTGATGATGACCAGGAAGAAACAGTTAAAAAGCGTCTTGATGTATATCATGAACAAACCGAGCCGCTTATCGCATACTACTCCGATTGGGCAGCATCTGGTGAATCCGGAGCCCCTGCCTATCACAAGATTGCAGGTATTGGCGGTGTTGAGGATATACGCGACAAAATCTTTGACGCACTGGGTTAAGTTTTAAGCCTGACATCCCAACGGATGGCAGGCTTTTTAATAAGTTAGAACCATTTAGAGGAAAACCATTATGTCTACCGAACTGATTTTCGCGCTGGTATGCGCTTTTGCAGGTATTGGTTACGGCGTACTTTCCATTTTCAGCGTTCTGGGCAAGGACCGGGGCGATGATGAAATGATTCGCATTCAAAATGCGATTCAGGAAGGCGCCAGTGCTTATTTGAAACGCCAGTACACCGCTATTGCCATAGTCGGCGTGATTGTTTATTTCGTCGTCATGTTTGCACTGAACACCACAACAGCAATGGGCTTTGCGATCGGCGCTATCTTTTCCGGTCTGGCCGGCTTTATCGGCATGCACGTATCAGTGCGCTCGAATGCACGCACCGCCGAAGCTGCTAAACAAGGTATCAACCCTGCACTCAGTATTGCCTTCAGGGGTGGCGCCATTACCGGCCTGCTGGTTGTGGGTCTTGGCCTGCTCGGTGTTGCCGGTTATTACGTGATCCTGAGCGGCATGGACATGTCTACAAGAGACATCCTGCATGCGCTGGTTGGTCTCGCATTCGGTGGTTCGCTGATTTCAATCTTTGCACGACTCGGTGGCGGTATCTTCACCAAGGGTGCAGACGTCGGTGCTGATATCGTGGGCAAGGTCGAAGCCGGTATCCCTGAAGATGATCCACGCAACCCAGCAGTTATTGCCGATAACGTCGGTGACAACGTCGGTGACTGTGCCGGCATGGCTGCTGACCTGTTCGAAACCTACGCGGTTACTATTATTGCAACCATGTTGCTCGGTGGTCTGCTGCTGGGTGACGTCGGCGAACTCGCTGTCACCTACCCGCTGGTGCTGGGCGGTATCTCCATACTTTCATCCATCGTCGGTACGTTTTTCGTGAAAACCAGCGAGGGCGGCAAGATCATGACAGCGCTGTACAAGGGTGCTGTCATCTCGGCGGTACTCTCGGCCGTCGCGTTTTATTTCGTCACTGACCGCATGATGTTCGGTGTCGGCAACTACTCGACCATGGATTTGTACGGTTCTGCACTGATTGGCCTGGCATTGACGGTCGCCATGGTAGCGATAACCGAGTACTACACGGCGACCGAATTCAAACCGGTCAGGCACATTGCTGAAGCTTCAACAACCGGCGACGGTACCAATGTCATCGCCGGTCTGGGTGTATCCATGCGTTCGACAGCCCTACCGGTACTGGCCGTATGTGCATCCATCTGGGGCGCACACTACCTGGCAGGCCTGTACGGTATTGCCATCGCTGCTACCTCTATGCTGTCGATGGCCGGCATCATCGTGGCACTCGACGCCTACGGCCCGATTACTGACAATGCAGGCGGTATTGCGGAAATGGCAGAACTGCCGGAAGACATCCGCAAGACAACGGATGCTCTCGACGCCGTGGGCAACACCACCAAGGCGGTCACCAAGGGCTATGCTATTGGCTCGGCCGGCCTGGCAACACTGGTGTTGTTTGCTGACTACACCAACTCACTGGGGGAAGCCGGTATTGATGTGAACTTTGTCCTGTCTGATCACATGGTCATCATCGGCCTGTTCATCGGCGGCCTGGTACCCTTCCTGTTCGGCGCACTGGCGATGGAAGCCGTAGGCCGCGCGGCTGGCGGTATCGTAAACGAAGTGCGCCGCCAGTTCCGTGAAATGCCCGGTATCATGGATAAAACCGAAAAGCCGGACTATTCACGCGCCGTGGATATGCTTACCCGTGCCGCCATCAAGGAAATGATAATTCCTTCCCTGCTGCCGATTGCTGTACCTGTTATCGTCGGCCTTGTACTTGGCCCACAGGCATTGGGTGGCATGCTGATTGGTACCATCGTAACCGGTCTGTTCGTGGCAATTTCCATGACCACCGGCGGCGGCGCCTGGGATAACGCCAAGAAATATATCGAAGATGGAAACTTCGGCGGCAAGGGTTCTGATGCCCATAAAGCTGCGGTTACAGGCGACACCGTGGGTGACCCGTACAAGGACACCGCGGGCCCGGCGATCAACCCGTTGATCAAGATCATCAACATCGTCGCACTGCTGATGGTTCCTCTGCTCTGACGAGCAAGGTACTAGGACCTAGGTTCTAAGGAAAGCCCCTCTTCGAGGGGCTTTTTTTATCGATACCGATAATACTTGACTGTTGTACTAGGTTATTTATCATGGGAAGTATACTCACGTGGAGGGTACTATCATGCATATCCGGTCGACAACTGATCCGATCACGCTGCACGATGTTCCTGACCCGGACAACCATCCCTGCCTGTATGAAGGCGATGGTGAAAACGGCCTGGAAATCTACTTCGAAAATGAAGAGAACAAGCGCCTATACATGGAAATGGAAATGGAGGATAAAAAGGTCCTCGAGGGCAACGACAGCGATGATTATGTAGCCGAAGGATAGCGGCAAAAAGTAATGCTAAAGCCGGCCTGGGCCGGCTTTTCCATACAAGCAATCATTAATCCCGCTCTGATTCGTCGAATCTGGCATTCATCGTATCTTTTGCCACGATTTATTGATTTGTATCAATGACCTGCCACACTAATAACCTCAGTGTTGTAGTGTAGATCGGCAAAACATACTTACCTGGCCATACGGAGGTAGCTGAAATGGCTAATACGACAAATTATGAAATTCTCTGTGCTTCGCCACTGGGTATTGATCTGGGGAAAGATGATTGTGCCTTGCTTTCAAAGGTTATGAGCACACGTAAGCTTGAAGATAATGATGTCCTTATCCAGGAAGGCCAGGTAGATGATTCCTTGCATGTAATAATCAATGGCCGTCTTGCAGCAACCCGCAACACAGGTCACGAGGATTATGTTACTTTACATACATTGAAGCCGGGTGACATGGCCGGCGCAATGGGCTTTGTTGACGGAGAGGAGCACAGCGCAACACTGAGGGCGCTCTGTAATACGGAAATATATACACTTAAAAGACAGGACCTTGAATCACTGATTGAGAACAACCCGGAGCTGGTGTACAAGGTTATGCGGTCCGTTATCCGGTCAGTCCATAAAACCATGCTCAACATGAACCGGCAGTTCGTGGAAATGAATAACTATATAATGAAGGAGCACGGCAGGTACTAATAAGTCCTCTGCCTTCTACGCTGCCCTTGGGAGCTTCCTTATCCAGGAAACTCAGTATCAGTAACTAAACCGCCATCAACTTTCAACATGATAGATACCGACGAATACAAGAATATACTTTTGTCTCTAAGAGAAGAGTATGAGCATAAAATAGGCGCTATCAGTGCCGACGTGCACCATAAAAACGAGCCCGTTGAAAAAGATTTTGCAGAGCAGGCCACGCAACGCGAGAATGATGACGTGCTCAATGCATTAAAAGAAGACGCAAAACAGGTCATTGCCCAGATCAACAGCGCGCTGCACCGCATCGAAACCGATGAATACGGCATTTGCACTGAATGCGGCAACGAGATTTCAGAAGAACGGTTGAAGATCGTGCCCTATGCAGCACTGTGCATAGAATGCGCGGAAAAGTCTGATTAACCCCTTCTAAATACGATAATAGCAGCACAACCGATTATACCCGCTATAAACCACCCGTCGGCTTCCTCTTCCAGGAGCTGAACAAATCAGCAGATACCTTGTCATACCCTGTCGACACACACTGGGAATGACATTATGAAACCGATAACCACACTGCTCATTTCGTTGATGCTGATTGCACCCTACGCAATCGCAGACGACAAGCAATACGAGACTGCTACATTTGCCGGCGGCTGTTTCTGGTGCATGGAACCACCCTATGACAAGCTGGATGGCGTGATATCCACAACGTCGGGATACATCGGCGGTCACAAGAAAGACCCGACCTATAAAGAAGTTTCTGCCGGTACAACCGGCCATGCTGAAGTCGTTCAAATCAAGTACGATCCGGCAAAAGTCAGTTATGAGAAATTGCTCTCCGTGTTCTGGATGAATATCGATCCGACCACGCCTGACCAGCAGTTCTGCGACCGCGGCAGCCAGTACCGTTCAGCCATTTTTTATCATGATGAAAAACAGAAACAGGCAGCGGAAAAATCATTCAGGGACATTGAAAAGACCAGGCCGTTCAAGCAGCCTATAGTCACGCAACTCGTGCAGGCAACTACATTCTACCCCGCCGAAGACTACCACCAGGATTATTACCAGCGTAACCCTCTGCGTTACAAGTATTACCGTTATGCCTGTGGGCGCGATGCAAGACTTGAAGAAGTCTGGGGAAAGAAATAGTTAACTTGCCAAACTCATGTCGGCCTGGGCACGATTGCGACTTCATCGCCGTGCTCGATTAATGTAAACGGCTCGGCAAACTGGCGATTGACCGTAACCTGCACCTTGTCATAGGCAAAGGAGTCTGCCCAACGCAGCCCTCTTTTACGCAGCCACGCCAGCAATGATTCGACATCGGTCACTGAATCTGGAATGACCACTTCTTCTTCGTCTTTACCCGATATTTTTGCAAGATCAATAAAGTAGAGAATCTTGATAGTGACCTTGCCATCGACGCCTGTGGCACGCCCTTCGCCGCGGCTCAGGCCAAACTCCTCCAGTTTCGCGAGATACTCTTTCCAGTTGCTGTCGTAGTTCTTACCAAGCTCGTACAGCGTTCCCCATGAGTAGATACCGGTGTCATGGCCATCATCGAAATGAATGCGTATTGCATAGGTCCCCTGCGGCTCGATCTGCGAAATATTCACGCGCTGCTTGCCGCCTACCGGCTTGTCCATAACCTTGACCTCGGCCGAGGTCGAGAACACGCGCAGATATTCGCAGGGATACTTGAAACGGAAACCGTCGGAAAAGGCGATCTCCAGCAAACGGGATTTCTGGTGCAGGTTGATCTCGGTTGGAGTAATGTGTGATTCAGCTTCTGACATAGAAACAGCTATTTCTGTCGGGTTCGGGGTGACTATTCTAACCATAAAACCCCGTCGTCATGCCCCCTATCACCTATGGATTAGGATTTTCAGAATATCTATAACCTTATAGATAGCGCCAAAAAAGAAAAAACAGACGCTTTCATGTAAAATATGCCGCACATTTTTCAGGGTAAAGACCGGCTGGTTATTGAATATTTTTTGTGTTGCCCTGTCTTTATCGATACAGATTTTTAATATTGCCTAGCTGAGTACAGCCGGCATGACAGTCAATTCGGAGATACCTAATGATTAAACCTCATGGTTCTGACGAACTAAACCCGTTGTTCGTATACGATTCAGATGAAAACGAAGCGCTTCACCACGAAGCGGAAAGCCTGCCGTCCATCGTTGTCAGCTCAGCTACCGCAGCCAACGCCGTTATGCTCGGTGCCGGCTATTTCAACCCGCTGACCGGTTACATGAACAAGGCTGATGCAATTTCAGTAGCCAATGACATGAAAACCGCGTCAGGCCTGTTCTGGCCTACCCCGGTACTTAACCTCGTCGAAAATGCCGGCAACATCAAGGTCGGTGACCGCATTGCGCTCAGAGATCCCAATGTTGAGGAAAACCCGATTTTGGCCGTGATGGATGTGGAAGCGATTGAAGAATTCAGTGACGATGAAATGGCGCTGATTACTGAAAAAGTCTACCGTCCCAACAACGAAGAAGACCACCCGGGTGCAGATGCATTTAATTCACAGGGCAAGGTCTGCCTGTCCGGTCCGATCAAGGTATTGAACTTCTCGTACTTCCAGAGTGAATTCCCGGATACGTTCCGTACTGCCGTTGAAATACGCTACGAAATTGCCGAGCGCGGCTGGAAGAAGATTGTTGCGTTCCAGACACGCAACCCGATGCATCTGGCACACGAAGAACTGTGTCATATGGCCATGGACCGCCTGGGTTGTGACGGCCTGGTGATACACATGCTGCTGGGTAAACTGAAACCCGGTGATATCCCGGCACCAGTCCGTGATGCCGCGATCCGCAAGATGGTAGAACTCTACTTCCCGCCAAATAGCGCCATGGTAACCGGTTACGGCTTCGACATGCTCTATGCCGGTCCGCGTGAAGCCGTGCTGCACGCAGTATTCCGCCAGAACATGGGCGCCACCCATTTCATCATCGGCCGTGACCATGCCGGTGTCGGCGATCACTACGGTGCTTTCGATGCGCAGACCATTTTCGATGACGAAGTACCTGCCGGTGCACTTGAAATCGAAATCTTCAGGGCCGACCATACTGCATGGTCGAAGAAGCTGAACAAGGTCGTGATGATGTGCGAAGCACCGGATCACGAGAAGGATGACTTCGTACTGCTGTCAGGCACCAAGGTACGTGAAATGCTCGGCCAGGGCATTGCGCCACCGAAGGAGTTCTCACGCCCCGAAGTGGCCCAGATCCTGATCAACTACTATCAGAGCCTGGATGCCGCTTAACAGGCTGCAGCTCAACCATCAAAACGGCGCCCTTCCTCACGGATCGGCGCCGTTTCTGCTTTCAAGCCATATAAAGTTTTAATCAACCAAAAGGGCCCTGCGCGGGTAATTTCCGAGTGCAGAAGTCGGGTATTACTTACGCATACCATACTGAAGATTAACAAGATTTTTGCAAAATCAGCTCTATAAATTTTTTTTATCCCAACAGTAGCAAGTTTGTTAGCTATTTGGCCCCGAAACCGCTATTGTGCACCCTCGTTTGTCTGCTTGAACTTTGCTTTTTAAGCGGATTTGCGCCTAAAATATGCCCCCGGTTCAGCGCCCGGGCTTTCAAAAATTAAAAGGCGCTCAATGGTTTACATGGCCTTCAGGAAACAGATTGCTGACTGGAGGTGCTCCACCGACTGGCATCAGTCTACGGGGAAGATTTCAATTCTTCAGGGCTTTTACAAAAAGC
>JAASSE010000223.1 GCA_021768055.1 Gammaproteobacteria bacterium
ACCCTTGAGCCCCACCGCGATTTCCTCCAAAGCATTCTTGCCAGCTTGTGTCAGCTCGGCGTATTTAATTTTGTGATCCAGAACGTAGTAACTTTCATCATTCAATTGCCTGGCCAGCCATATCGCTTCCCTGTGGATCGCTTCCCTCTGGGTATTATCGGTTTTGCTCGAGAGTATTAAAGGCGTGCGCGCCTCATCGATAAGCACACTGTCAGCTTCGTCAACAATGACGTAATTCAGACCTCGCATTAACAGGTTGTCACGCGAAGGACGTTGCTGATACAGTGACTCAAGTTTGAATTCCAGGTCAGAATGAAACTGCTTCAGGATCAGCCGGTCACGCAGATAATCAAACGCGAGCTGTTTACTGGTGCAATAGGTGATGTCGCAATTGTATGCCTGTTTACGTTCAGCCGTATTCATGCTTTCGAGCACATAGCCAACACTTAAGCCAAGACGCTCGTAGACAGGCCTCATCCATTCTGCATCACGTTTTACAAGGTAATCGTTTACGGTGACAACATGCACCGGCATGCCCGCAAGTGCCGCACAGCTGGCCGGTAGTGTTGCAGTCAGGGTCTTGCCTTCGCCTGTCTGCATTTCAGCTATCATGCCCTGCACCATGACCCAGCCGCCAATCAACTGGCAATCGAAATGTTTCATTCCAATTTCCCTGCCGGCGACTTCGCGTATGGTTGCAAATGCCCTGGCAGTGACTTCATCCTGCAGGCCCTTGTTAAACAGTTTTTTCCTGACATCGATAATCCACTTATCGAGCGCGGCATCACTCATCTTGCTGAGTGGCTTATCAAGCGCATTAACACGCTGCACGAATTCATCCCACTTTTTCTTGCTGGCGGATGCCGGTCTGCGCAGGAAAGCCGTGCGCTGCCGGAAAAACGTTTCGATCACGCCAAGGTCTTTATCATTCCTGCTGGGGTAATCGCCGTAATAAATGCCAGGATGCGGCAGCGGCTCTTCTTTAATATCCGAAGCAAAACCCGGGCGTAATTTTATTGCGCTGGCATTTGACATCACACGCGTCCCAGTTCATCGAGGAACAGCTCTTCAAATGAGCGGTACCATTGCCATGCAGGCGGTTCGTAACCATGGGAAAAGCGCACGTACACACGTTGGCCGATATGAATATCCTTGACTGACTCAGGCAATGCGATTTCGAATTGAAAATACTGGTCTTTTGTTTTGACACCGTCCTCGTCGAACGGATCGGTTTTTATCTTGCCACCACCTTCCTGCGACAGCGCCTTGCTGGGCAAACGGTAAGTCGCTGCCGGAATTTCACGTTCAACATCTGAACCCAGCCTGTTGCTTACCTTGCCGGACAAGCGTATTTCCACTTCTTGTGTGCGCTTCCTGACCAGGCCGATCGAGTTTTGCGGCACCACCACGCGCACAGACACGTCATTGAAGTCAATAACGTAAGCGATGGGATCACCCTGTTTAAGGAAAAGACCTTCAAGATCAGCGGATTCGGGATTAATGAATACACCATCAGTCGGACTGGTGATGGTCATTTCTGATATCTGTTCTTGCAGACGCTCGATATTGCCATTGAGCACATTGATTTCTTCCAGCGTGATTTCTGATTCGACGATATCGTCCTGTACCAGTGAATCGTAACGCGCCTGTAATTCAGCTTTTTTCGATATCATCAGTTTCAATCGCGCCTCCATTAGTGGATCTGATGTAACGATCAGCGCGGTATCTTTTGAAACGTACTCGCCATCCTTGACCAGTACCTTGTCGATAAAGCCATTACTGCCTGCACGCACGTACGACCGCTCAGGCATCCACACGACACCTTCCGCCATGGTATTCAGCGGCACCGGGATCAGGAACAGCATCAGTAATACCATGGCAATGCTGCCAAAACTCATCGCCAGTGCCCGCTGGCGGTTCTGCGACAGTGTTGGACTGTTGATGAGATAACGTAAAAATTTGAATATTGGCAGAACGATCTGCATGAATATCGCCCACAGTGCAAGCGCAATGCCGACAAAGAAATACTTGCCGGCAATGAAAATCGCAATCACCATAAGTATGAAAATACGGTAAACAAAAGCCGCCAGACCGTAAATCGCAAACCAGGCGGGTTCACCCTGCGCGGTTACCGGTGACTTAATACCCCGTATATTAAACAGGTATTTCTGTACCACGTACTTGTAATAGTTGTTCGCACGATTGCCCAAACCGGGGATTTCTATCATATCCAGCAATACATAATAGCCGTCAAAACGCAGCAGCGGATTGCCGTTAAAAAACAGCGTAGAAACACCGCCGATCAACATCACATTGAACAGCACATCGCTGACAATACCCTGCTGGACATTAAGCCAGAGTAATAGTGCAACAGCCGCCAGCACCAGTTCGACAATGATGCCGACTGCTCCAACCATCATGCGCTTGTATTTAGATCTGAATGATGACGATGCCGTAGCATCGACATATGGCACCGGCATCAATACCAACAACATGATGCCCATCTCGTGGACCTCACCACCCCATTTCTTTACCGCAAATCCATGGCCAAGCTCATGTATGCCCTTTATGAAGGGATAGACAAACACCATTATCATCAGGTTATACGGTGATAATGCCGTTTCAATCGCGTGATTACTCAACAGTTCCCAGTTCTTTGCCATCTGCATAAATGCGATGACAAGAACGACAAGAAAGATAAAAGCGACAGTTTTGGTGAACAGGGGATTGACCAGGGGCATCCAGCGCGTCAGGAACCGGTCGGGATCCAGCAATGGAATCCTTATTGCCATCGGGTTGCCGATGCGTGATATGAACAGGCGGCGTCGCTCTCTCGCCCTTCGGTTAATCAGCTCCTGGACATCGGGTGCCAGCTCTGCCAGCAAGTTGTCCGAGTAATGCAGCTGGCCCAGCAGTTGAATGACCTCTTCCTGAGTAGGCGCATCATCTCCGTACTCCTCCTGCATGCTTTCCCATATTTCGTTGACCGTACGCTTGCCGTTTATCAGCTTGATGAAGTCGTACGCCGCCTGATTGAATCGATGATGCCGTCCTGATGTCTCATCACGCAGGATATACCAGGTGTTGCCACGATAGGAATGCTGGCTCACTCGCACATGGCTGCGCATGGCGAGTTTGACGTTGGCTACGCGGTACCAATGCTGGCTGAACAGTTTGTCTGACATGCTACCACCATGCCCACAACTTCAGGCGCATCCAGTCGACCATCTTGTGGGTCCATATCCACAGTAACTGGCGCTTGCCGATGGTGACCTTGCTTACGCCCTGCATCCCCGGGCGCATAAATTCAGGCGCGTCAACCAGGGAAGCTTCCACCTGGAAATAGTTCGTACCATCACCAGATGTAGATACAGGAGTGATCTTGTCGATAACGATTTC
>JAASSE010000224.1 GCA_021768055.1 Gammaproteobacteria bacterium
CGGGATACGTGCAGGGTCAGTACCGTTATTTTTTTGAGGATGCATTAAATCCTCAGCAACACGACAGTTACCTGTCTGCCGCTGCAGAACCCGAGTTCTATCATGAATGGTCTGGCGGCAACCACAGTGTCAACGCGATTCTGTTCTACCGTGTAGACGAGCACGATGATGAACGCACGCATGGTGACATACGCGAGCTGTCCTGGACCGGCGTGTACGATCAGTTTGAAGTTACCGCGGGTATCAGCAAGGTATTCTGGGGCGTCGTCGAAACTCAGCACCTGGTCGATATCATCAACCAGACCGACCTTGTGGAAAATGTCGATGGTGAGGACAAGCTCGGCCAGCCCATGATCAGACTCAGTACCGTGCGCGACTGGGGCACGATGGATTTTTTCGTACTGCCCGGTTTCAGGGAACGCACCTTCGCCGGGGTGGAAGGCAGACCACGACCCGAAGTAATTATCGATACTGATGCAGATGCCAGCTATACCTTCAGTGCCGGCCAGGACCATATCGACTGGGCAGTGCGTTATTCGCATTACATCGGTGAATGGGAATTCGGCCTGTCCTGGTTCAGTGGTGTCGACCGCTTGCCCAGTGATTTCGTCCCAACCCAGACCATACCGGGGCCGGGCGGACCGATACCGGTTGTGGTGATACCGGAATACTCATTGATCAACCAGGCCGGACTCGACGGCCAGGCATTCTTTGGCGACTGGACCTGGAAACTGGAAGCGATCAGCAAGGAGTTCCGTTCCGGCCGGCGCAAGGGCTCACACAACTTCCAGTCCGTGTTCGGTTTTGAATACACTTGGGTGGGCTTTACCGGCGGCGCCAGCGACCTTGGCTTCGTGGTCGAGTACCACTACAGCGACGGCGAGGCCCGCGAGACCATATTCGACAACGACCTCGCCACGGCACTGCGTTTCGTACTGAACGATGCGCAGTCGACCGAAGTGCTGGCAGGACTGGTTACCGATGCCGAGACCAGCACCATTGCGGGTTTCATCGAAGCCAGCCGCCGCCTCGGTGATAGCTGGACGCTGGAAGCGGAACTACGCACCTTTTCCGGCACCGAGTTCGGACGTCCGTTGTACAGCTTCCGCTTCGACAACTTCGCCCAGATCGACCTCGCTTATCACTTCTAGTTTCAGCCCTAGGGGCCCAAAGCTACCTGCTTGATTTCTTCCAGCTTGTCCCTGATCACCGCTGCTTCTTCAAACTCGAGATTGCGTGCGTGTTCGAACATCTGCTTTTCAAATTTTTCAATTTCCTTCGATAACCGGTCAGGCGACATGCTCTGGTACTCTGCCCTTTCTTCGGCGACCTTTCTTACCGCGGTGTTGTGCGATACGCCCTGCTTCTGTTCATAACCCGCTTCGAGCACATCGATGACCTGCTTGCTGATGGTCTTCGGCGTAATACCGTGCTCGGCATTGAACGTCTCCTGTTTTGCACGGCGCTGCTGCGTGATGGTCGTGGCACGATCAATGGATCCGGTGACGGTATCGGCGTACAGTATCGCCTTGCCATTAACATGACGCGCGGCACGGCCAATACTCTGGATCAGTGAGCGTTCCGAGCGCAGGAAACCCTCCTTGTCCGCATCCAGGATCGCAACCAGCGACACTTCCGGAATATCCAGCCCTTCGCGCAGCAGGTTGATACCGACCAGTACATCGAATTCGCCCAAGCGCAGGTCGCGGATGATTTCGACGCGCTCGACCGTATCGATATCCGAATGCAGGTAACGCACGCGCACATCGTGTTCCATCAGGTAATCAGTCAGATCTTCGGCCATGCGCTTGGTCAGGGTCAGGATCAGTACACGCTCGCCCTTGCTGACGCGTTGAGTGATTTCCGAGTGTACGTCATCGACCTGTGAACTCACCGGGCGGACCTCGATCAGCGGGTCCAGCAGACCGGTCGGGCGCACTACCTGCTCAACGATTGCGTCGGAATGTTCTTCTTCATACGGCCCCGGTGTCGCCGACACGTACAGACATTGCGGCGCAACCTGTTCAAACTCCTCGAACCTGAGCGGGCGATTGTCCAGTGCCGACGGCAGGCGAAAACCGTAGGTCACCAGGTTCTCCTTGCGCGAGCGGTCGCCACGGTACATAGCGCCGAGCTGTGGCACGGTGACATGACTCTCGTCGATCACCAGCATTGCATTGTCCGGCAGGTAGTCGAACAGACACGGCGGCGGCTCGCCGGCCTTGCGGTCCGACAAATAACGCGAGTAGTTCTCGATACCGCTGCAGTATCCCAGCTCCTGCATCATTTCCAGGTCGAAGCGCGTGCGCTGTTCCAGGCGCTGCGCTTCCACCAGTTTGTCCTGTTGTTTGAGCTCGCGCAAACGGTCGCGTAACTCCAGGCGTATTTCATCGATCGCCCTGACGATGGTGTCGCGCGGTGTTGCGTAATGCGTTTTCGGGTAAATCGTCAGGCGCGCGACCTTGCGCAGCACTTCCCCGGTGAGTGGATCGAAAAAGCTGAGTCCTTCGATTTCCTCGTCAAACAGCTCGATGCGCACCGCTTCGCGTTCGGAATCGGCCGGGTGCACATCGATCACGTCACCGCGTACGCGGTAACAGCCGCGCCTGAGCTCGACATCGTTACGCGTGTACTGCAATTCCGCGAGCCGGCGCAGGATATAACGCTGGTCCACCAGGTCACCGCGCACCAGATGCAGGATCATCGCCATGTAGGCTTGTGGATCACCAAGGCCGTAGATCGCCGACACGGTCGCGACCACGATGGTGTCTTCGCGTTCCATCACCGCCTTGGTCGCTGACAGGCGCATCTGCTCAATGTGGTCATTTACCGAGGCATCCTTCTCGATGTAGGTGTCACTGGCCGGTACGTAGGCCTCGGGCTGGTAATAGTCATAGTAGGAAACGAAATACTCGACTGCGTTGTTCGGGAAGAACTCCTTCATTTCCCCGTAAAACTGCGCCGCCAGTGTCTTGTTCGGCGCCAGCACCAGCGTCGGCCGCTGCACCTGCTGGATGATGTTGGCAACCGTAAAAGTCTTGCCGGAACCGGTGACACCAAGCAGGGTCTGTTTTGCCAGGCCGTCCTCGATGCCATCCACCAGTGAATGGATCGCTTCGGGCTGGTCTCCGGCAGGAGAAAATTCAGTTGTTAATTCAAAACGTCTGGCCATTGAATTACAATACAATGCTTACTCATACATCGGGTTAAGGAACTACACTTTTGGGCATCAAGACTTCAGACCGGATACAAAAAGTCAAACCATCGCCTACCCTGGCTGTCACAGCGCTCGCGAACCAGTTACGTGCGGAAGGACGTGACGTCATCGGGCTGGCCGCCGGCGAACCGGATTTCGACACACCCGAGTCGATCAAGCTGGCTGCTATCGAAGCCATCAA
>JAASSE010000225.1 GCA_021768055.1 Gammaproteobacteria bacterium
AGATACAGACGTGGAGTACAGGAAACATAATATGCCTCCTTGTTACACACTGACACATGAAGCTTCGTTTAAATAGGCATGCAACAAAAAATGTTATTCAATTTTTATGTATGCAAAACCATTGCGTTGCAACTCTGCAATACGCACAACACCGGATTTTACAGCCTCGACGTTTTCATATAACGCATCAGCACTAAGGTTAATTTGACTGCGTGTAATATCGCAAAGTTCAAGCTTCACATCCTGAACACTGTTAAGCGCACTCAAGCGCCCTTTGAGGTTTTCGCGCCGTTCTTCCAATGCGGCATCGGATTTGAATGGCGTATTTTCCAGCTTGTTATCAGTCACAAAACGAATGCCATGTGATATGAACACGATGCGAACATCGTAATCGATAAACTCATTCTGGTAATACGTGACCATATTATGGATACTGGTCAACATTGCGCTGAAGCGTCGCGGATCGCTGTAATCAGCGTGGTAAACCACTTTGGCAACCTCATCCTCGGGCTCAGCCCCGGCCTGTGCCTGACCGCCAAATATCATCAGAGACGCGGCAAGCAGGATTGTTGAAAAAATGTTTTTGACTCGAATATTCATCGGCATACCTCCCGACCTGTTACAGGTTAAGGAAAAACCTGGTTGATTTAATGGCCCCATTAATCAGCCTCACCAGATAATTAAACAGTATACATGGTGTCCTTGTCACGTAATATAAACAAGGTAAAACAGGCAGGCGCATCAACAGCAGAGACAACTGGAGCGTTTGTTCATGATTACTCATCGCTCCCTCCCGTGAAGTCGACAATATCAGCGTCTATTACCTTCTGACCTCATTTTCCTGGATTGTATCCAGAACGACGTCAACCACGGCCTTGATCAGTTTTTCATAAACGATATTCGCCCTCCCCATGCTTGCGTTTGCGGCAAGTACAACAGTCATATCATGGTCTGGCAGGTGCATCATGTCCGCCTGGTAGCCCGGGTCGATGCCGTCGTGTGAGTACCAGCGCTGGGCAGCTCCCCAGGGATTGTGCTGCACGTAGATACCCATGCCGTATTCGGAAGGTGGTCGGCCCAGGCCGGACACGGTCAACATCTGCGTGCGCATTGCATCACTTATGATTTCACCACCAAACAACGGCCTGATGAAAAGGGCCATGTCACCCGGCGTACTGTGCATGCCCGAATCCGCCAGCCCGTAGTGGCTGTACCATGGAAATGTATCGATCATACGGCCGCGCTCTTGCGTATAGCCGTGCGCACGATTGTTGTCGACGGTTTCATGGCCATTGAATGTTTGTTCCAGACCGAGAGGTTCAAGGATACGTTTACGAATCAGCACGTGGTGAGGCTGCCCAGTGACCTGCTCGATGATCATGCCTACCAGGATGTAGTTGCTGTTCGAGTAATGGAAACCGGTGCCCGGTTCAAACAATAAAGGCTTGTCATAAATGTAAGCTATGGTATCGCCGTGTTGCCATTGCCTGCGTGAGTCACTGACAAAATCGGAGCGCCAGGCCTTTTGATCATTCATGTAATCGATCAGGCCGGAGGTATGACTGAGCAAATGGCGCAGCTTGATTTTTTCACTGGATGGAATGCTCCTGGTCACGTCAGCAGATAGCCATCTGGTGATTGGTGCTTCCAGCTCAAGTCGCCCCTGCTCGCATAATTGCAACGCAACGGTCGCGGTGAACGTCTTTCCCAGGCTCGCCATGTACATTGCATGTTTCGTCGTCAGCACTTCGCCCGTATTCAAATTTGCCACGCCGGCCGCACCATGGAAATCGACGCTGGGTCCCTCAACCCGTAACACCACACCCGTCAGACCATCCCTGACAGCCGCATCGAGCAAGAATTGAAAGCGGGCGTTATGAGCTTGCGTGACGGTGTCCTGATACCCATACCCCATCGCAGGTGCCAGCAACACGAGCAAAACCAGGCAAAAAGTAAGCGAGTGGCGGCGGACAGGTATGGATGTTGCTTGCATGGAGAGCATAAAGGCAACGGAAGAGTTATTAATTAACCAGATTGAAACATTATATTAAAATTCAATCGCTGCTTTGCCTTTTCTTAATGCTGGAGCGAGGATGATTGAGTTACTCACTACATTCTATGAAGATAACCAGGTGATTCTTGGCTTGCTTGCAGGCCTGTCACTAATCATGTTTCTTGGCAGCCTGCTGAGCCTGCCATTCTTGGTTTCGCTCATACCTGCCGATTATTTCCAGTACCCCGAGCCATACAAAGTCCATCATGCATTCAAGCATCCGGTGATTCGACTCATCATTATCAGCATAAAAAACATCCTCGGCTGGCTCCTGATTTTCGCCGGCATTACCATGCTGGTACTGCCCGGTCAGGGATTGATAACACTGGTGATGGGGACATTGCTGATCAACTTTCCCGGCAAGCGCAATGTTGAACGCAAGCTGGTCAGCAAGCACAGTATCATGCGCGCGATTAACTGGCTCAGGGAAAAGAGAGGCAAAGCGCCATTGCTGGCACCCGAATAAGAGACTTTATCAAACTATTACCCGAGATCCCGAATTGAAAAGTTAATCCAGCGGCGGGCCCATTACGTAATCAACAGACTCAAATCCCCTCTCTTCGAGCAAATCCATAATATCCTCCAGGGTGTAATCCTGGCTTTCTTCCACTTTTGCTATCAGGCCGGTAACATAACGATAAGCCTCTTGCCGCTCAAGATCTTCGGGTATACCAACAAGGCGTATACGCGAAAATTCCTTGGCAGGCAGTATCATCAGGTTTTCATACATTCTGTACCTCCAGCGCTATACCCTGATTATTGCTCTGACGCCTAATACTAACGAATGATCCTTATCCCTGTCGAACCTGAATGACAATAACTAGGCTAGCAGTGTGACGTCATCGCCAATTTTTAATTGCAGTATTTCATCCGCCCGCCCCTGATTTACTGCGAGTTCCACCAGGCCATTGGAATTCTCGTACCAGAACCCCTCCCCTGTGGCGACATCAGCAAAAGTTCTCGCCCAAACAAGCCGCTGGTCTCCTGCTGCAATTATCTGACTATTATCAAAGTTTGCTGCGCGTATGCCGGTTATGGCGTTGCCAAAATGATCGATATAGATAATCTTTGCCAGGTCGGCCGGCCAACGGCGTAAATGATCAGGAGAAACATCGAATGGCTGACCGGGAGGCGCTTCACCATTCGCCAGCATGGCCGCTACCGGTGCAAATAAATCCCGACCGTGAAAGCTGGCAGACAACCTTTCCGGTTGCCAGGTAATTTCCCACCACTTGATCTCACTGTTACCCAGCGCATGTTGAGCGACAATATCAAATAAACCATTGTCCGGCCCAACAAACCATCGTTCATTAATTCTGGCTATTAATGGTTTACGTTGACTGC
>JAASSE010000037.1 GCA_021768055.1 Gammaproteobacteria bacterium
CTAACCACCGCTTCAGCAATGTTCTGCGGGGCCTCTGCATATTTCTCAAATTCCATGGTGTAGGTGGCGCGGCCCTGCGTGGCCGAGCGCAACGCGGTGGCATAACCGAACATTTCGGACAAGGGCACCTCGGCGCGGATAATTTTTCCGGCCGGGGAATCCTCCATACCACCGACGATGCCGCGACGGCGGTTCAAATCGCCCATCACGTCACCCATATATTCTTCCGGCGTCACCACCTCGACCTTCATCAGCGGTTCCAGCAGCGCCGGGTTCGCTTTCAGCGCACCTTCCCTGAAACCCATCGAGCCGGCGATCTTGAACGCCATCTCGCTGGAGTCGACATCATGGTAGGAGCCGTCATATAGCGTAACCTTGACGTCAACCACCGGATAACCGGCGATCACACCGTTTTGCATCTGCTCCTGAATACCTTTATCAACAGCAGGTATGTATTCTTTCGGTACCGCGCCGCCAACGATTTCGTTGACGAACTCGTAGCCTGCGCCGTGCTCCTGCGGTTCGATGCGCAGGTACACATGACCATACTGACCACGACCACCGGACTGGCGCACGAACTTCGATTCCTGCTCGACCGGCTTGCGCAACGATTCGCGGTAAGCCACCTGCGGGTTACCGACATTCGCCTCAACGCTGAACTCACGCTTGAGACGATCAACAATAATTTCCAGATGAAGCTCGCCCATACCCGAAATAATGGTCTGGCCCGATTCTTCATCGGTCTTGACCTGGAACGACGGGTCTTCCTGCGCGAGCTTGCCCAGCGCGATACCCATTTTTTCCTGGTCCGCCTTGGTTTTCGGCTCCACCGCTACCGAAATAACCGGATCCGGAAACTCCATGCGCTCGAGCACGATCTGGTGATTCGGATCACACAGGGTATCACCGGTGGTGACATCCTTGAGACCAATCGCCGCGGCGATATCACCCGCGCGAACTTCCTTGATCTCTTCCCGGCTGTTCGAGTGCATTTGCACGATACGGCCGATACGTTCTTTCTTACCTTTCACCGAGTTGAACACGGTGTCGCCCGAGTTCAGCACACCGGAATACACCCGGAAGAATGTCAGGTTGCCGACAAACGGGTCGGTAGCAATCTTGAACCCGAGTGCCGCGAACGGCTCATCATCCGATGAATGACGTTCCGCTTTGCTGCCGTCATCCAGCTCACCCTGGATCGCCGGTACATCTATCGGCGAGGGCATGTAGTCGATCACCGCATCAAGCACCGCCTGTACGCCCTTGTTCTTGAACGCGCTGCCGCAAAATGTCGGCACGATCTCGTTAGCCAGGGTACGCGTGCGGATGCCTTTTCTGATGTCATCAGCACCAAGGTCACCCTCTTCCAGGTACTTGTCCATCAGCTCTTCACTGGCTTCGGCCGCTGCTTCGACCATTTGCTCGCGCAGCTCATTGCACTGGTCGACCAGTTCTGCCGGGATGTCGCGTTCCTCGAAAGTCGCGCCCATGTCCGCGGTGTTCCAGTGGATCGCTTTCATGCGCACCAGGTCGACCACACCTTCAAAATTCTCTTCCGCACCGATCGGAACCTGCATCGGTATCGGGTTGGACCCCAGGCGATCCTTGATCTGCTCAACCACGCGCATGAAGTCAGCGCCGGCACGGTCCATCTTGTTTACAAACGCCATGCGCGGCACGTGATATTTGTTCGCCTGCCGCCACACCGTTTCCGATTGCGGCTCTACCCCGCCGACCGCGCAAAACACGGCGACAGCGCCGTCGAGTACACGCAATGAACGCTCAACCTCGATGGTGAAGTCCACGTGACCCGGTGTATCAATGATATTGATACGGTGCTGGTCAAACTGCTGTTCCATGCCCTGCCAGAAACAGGTAGTTGCAGCCGAGGTAATGGTAATGCCCCGCTCCTGTTCCTGCTCCATCCAGTCCATGGTGGCAGCACCGTCGTGTACCTCGCCTATCTTGTGCGAAATACCGGTGTAATACAGTACGCGCTCTGTCGTTGTCGTCTTGCCGGCATCGATGTGCGCCATGATGCCGATGTTGCGATAACGTTCAATTGGAGTCTTGCGCGCCACTGTCGTGATCCCAACGTAAGACTACCAGCGGAAGTGTGCAAATGCCTTATTCGCTTCCGCCATTCTGTGCGTGTCTTCACGCTTCTTGACTGCACTGCCCCTGTTGTCAGAAGCATCCATTAATTCACCCGCCAGTTTCAGCTGCATGGATTTTTCACCACGGCGGCGTGCAGCATCGATGATCCAGCGCATCGCCAGGGTAATACGGCGGTCGGCACGCACTTCAACCGGTACCTGGTAGGTAGCACCACCGACGCGGCGTGACTTGACCTCGACCATCGGGCTGACGTTTTCCAGCGCCTTGTCAAGGATTTCCATGGAGTCGCCCTTGGCTTTTTCACTGATAGTGTCGAGGGCGTTATACATGATGGACTCGGCGGTCGATTTCTTGCCGCTCTGCATGATCATGTTGACGAATTTGGTGATCTGGGTGCTGCCGAATTTGGGGTCGGGCAGTATCTCGCGCTTGGGAACTTCTCTTCTTCTGGACATAGTGGACTACCTGTTAACCCTTGGGCCTTTTCACACCGTACTTGGAACGGCCTTGTTTACGGTTATCAACACCCTGGGTATCGAGCGAGCCACGGACAACGTGATAGCGTACACCTGGCAGGTCCTTTACACGACCGCCGCGGATCAATACCACGGAGTGTTCCTGCAGGTTATGGCCTTCACCACCGATATAGCTACTGACTTCGTAGCCATTGGTCAGGCGTACACGCGCGACCTTGCGCATCGCCGAGTTCGGCTTCTTCGGCGTGGTGGTATACACACGTGTACAGACACCGCGCTTCTGCGGTGATGCTTCCAGTGCCGGCACATTACTTTTAGCGCGTTTGCTCTTGCGTGGCTTGCGCACTAACTGGTTAACGGTTGTCATCTGACGTATTTCTCCAAACCCGCATCAGGCGGGCATTTGAGAGCATTTCCCAAGGCTCAAAATAAATAACAGGCCCAATGGGGCCTGCTCAAAGTGGGCGCAATTCTATGCCCGTCAAATCGCGCTGTCAAGCGCCGTGCCGGGCTTTGCGGCCGGTTCAAAACACACCGTGCGGCACTATTGCGCCGCACGGTGTGTGGATCCGAAAACGGAACTCTGCCGGATCAGGCGTCCTGCTGTGCCTGGGTTTCGGTCGACTCACCGGACTCGACCGGCGCCTCAGTGGCTTCCCCGGCTGCTTCAGCCGCAGCGGCTTCCGCAGCCAGCTCTTCCTCGGTATGGAAGGCTTCTTCCAGCGCCGCGGTACGACGGCGACGGCGTTCCTCGTGGTAGGCAAGACCGGTACCGGCCGGGATCAGGCGGCCGACGATCACGTTTTCCTTCAAGCCACGCAGGCTGTCGCTGCTGCCGCGCACGGCGGCTTCGGTGAGTACACGCGTGGTTTCCTGGAACGAGGCCGCCGAGATGAAGGACTCGGTCACCAGTGAACCCTTGGTAATACCCAGCAGGATCTGTTCGTACACTGCTGGCGTTTTAGCCATGGCGACGGTTTTCTCGTTTTCCTCGACCACGCTGGAGCGCTCAACGATTTCGCCCTTGAGGTAGCTGGTATCCGCGCCATCGATGATCTCGACCTTGCGCAGCATCTGACGAATCACCACTTCGATGTGCTTGTCGTTGATTTTCACACCCTGCAGCCGGTACACGTCCTGGATTTCCTTGACCAGGTATTCGGACAGCACCTCGGTGCCACGCAGGCGCAGGATATCGTGCGGGTTGAGCTCGCCATCGGCGATGACTTCACCCTGCTCTACGTGCTCACCTTCGAACACATTAATATGGCGCCATTTAGGAATCAGCGACTCCACCGTTTCACCGTCTTCACGGGTGATCACCAGGCGTTGCTTGCCCTTGGTTTCCTTGCCGAAGCTGACGGTGCCGGTGGTTTCAGCCATGATCGCTGATTCTTTCGGCTTGCGTGCTTCGAACAGGTCGGCCACACGCGGCAGACCACCGGTGATGTCACGGGTTTTACTCGATTCCTGCGGAATGCGTGCAATCACGTCACCGATTGCCACTTCATTACCGTCCTGGATATTGATGATCGCACCTGATGGCAGGAAGTAGCGTGCAGGTATGTCGGTACCGGCAATGCACAGTTCTTCATCCTTGCTATCCACCAGGGTAATTAACGGACGCATATCCTTGCCGGCACTGGGGCGCTGTTTCGGATCGATCACGACTTCCGAAGACAGGCCGGTAATTTCATCGGTTTCCTTCTGTACGCTGACGCCTTCAGAGAAATCGGTGAATTTCACCCTACCGGCAACCTCGGTAATGATCGGGTGGGTATGCGGGTCCCAGTTCGCAACGATCTGGCCGGCTTCAACATCACCACCTTCGGCAACAGAAATCACCGCACCGTAAGGCACTTTGTAACGTTCACGTTCACGACCATGTTCATCCACCACGCCCAGCTCACCGGAACGTGATACCGCGACCAGGTTGCCGCTGGCCTGCTCAACCGTCTTGATGTTGTGCAGTCTTATCGATCCCTTGTTCTTCACCGCGATGTTGCTGGCGGAAGCGGCCCGGCTTGCGGCACCACCAATATGGAAGGTACGCATGGTCAGCTGCGTGCCCGGCTCGCCAATGGACTGCGCCGCGATTACGCCGACGGCTTCACCCTTGTTGACGACATGACCGCGTGCGAGGTCACGGCCGTAACATTTCGAGCAGACACCGTAGGTGTTTTCACAGGTGATCACCGAACGCACCTTGATTTCATCAACACCGAGGTTGTCGAGTTGCTCAACCCATTGTTCGTCAAGGAAAGTACCCTGCGGAATCACGACTTCATCGCTGCCGGCACGCTTGACGTCAGCCACGACCACGCGGCCCAGTACCAACTCGTCCAGCGGCATCACCACGTCACCGCCTTCGATGATAGCCTGCATGTTGAGGCCGTCGTCAGTACCACAGTCGTCATTGACCACCACCTGGTCCTGGGCTACGTCGACCAGGCGACGGGTCAGATAAACCGAGTTTGCGGTCTTCAACGCGGTATCCGCCAGACCTTTACGAGCACCGTGGGTAGATATGAAGTATTGCAGTACGTTCAGACCTTCACGGAAGTTCGCGGTAATCGGTGCCTCGATGATGGAGCCGTCCGGCTTGGCCATCAGGCCGCGCATACCGGCGAGCTGGCGAATTTGCGCCGCCGAACCACGTGCACCGGAATCAGCCATGATAAAGATGTTGTTGAACGAGGTTTGCTTAACCTTCTTGCCTTCAGCATCCTTGACTTCTTCGGTACCGAGTTTGTCCATCATCGCCTTGGCAACGGCATCATTGGCATGCGACCAGATGTCCACCACCTTGTTGTAGCGTTCACCGTTGGTGACCAGACCCGAGGTGTACTGGTCCTGAATTTCCTTCACTTCGGACTCGGCAGCACCCAGAATCGATTCTTTCTCACCGGGGATGACCATATCATCGATGGCGATCGATACACCTGCGCGCGTCGAATTGCGGAAACCGGTGTACATCAGCTGGTCGGCAAAAATGACCGTTTCCTTCAGACCCACCTGGCGATAGCAGGCGTTGATCAGGTTGGAAATGGCTTTTTTGTTGAGGTCACAGTTGATCAGTTCAAACGGCAGACCCGGCGGCAGAATTTCAGACAGCAGTGCGCGTCCGACCGTGGTATCAACCACGATATAGCGCTCTACCGGATTGCCATCATCATCAAACACGACTTCACGTACGCGCGCCTTGACCTTGGCCTGCAGATGCACGGCACCGGTTTCGCGGGCACGGTGTACTTCGTCGATGTCAGCAAAGGCCATGCCTTCACCCGGAACGTTCACCGATTCGCGTGTCATGTAATACAGACCGAGCACGATGTCCTGCGACGGTACGATGATTGGCTCACCGGATGCCGGTGACAGAATATTGTTCGTCGACATCATCAGCGCGCGCGTTTCCAGCTGCGCTTCGATGGACAGGGGTACGTGTACCGCCATCTGGTCGCCGTCGAAGTCAGCGTTGAACGCGGTACATACCAGCGGGTGTAGCTGGATCGCCTTACCTTCGATCAGTACCGGCTCGAATGCCTGGATACCGAGGCGGTGCAGCGTCGGTGCACGGTTGAGCATCACCGGGTGTTCACGAATTACCTGTTCGAGGATATCCCAGACTTCACCGCCTTCTTTTTCAACCAGCTTCTTTGCTGCCTTGATCGTGGTCGCGAGTCCACGACGCAGCAATTTATTAAAGATAAACGGCTTGAACAGCTCCATCGCCATTTTCTTCGGCAGACCGCACTGATGCAGTTTCAGCGTCGGGCCGACCACGATTACGGAACGGCCGGAGTAGTCGACACGCTTACCCAGGAGGTTCTGGCGGAAACGGCCCTGCTTGCCCTTGATCATGTCGGCCAGTGATTTCAACGGGCGCTTGTTGGTTCCGGTAATGGCACGGCCACGGCGGCCGTTGTCCAGCAACGCATCGACCGATTCCTGCAGCATGCGCTTTTCGTTGCGCACAATAATGTCCGGCGCATATAGCTCGAGCAGACGGCGCAGGCGGTTGTTGCGGTTGATCACGCGGCGATACAGATCGTTCAGGTCCGAGGTCGCAAAGCGGCCACCATCCAGCGGTACCAGCGGACGCAGGTCGGGCGGCAGTACCGGCAACACGGTCATGATCATCCATTCCGGACGGTTGCCGGACGACTGGAACGACTCAACCAGCTTGAGGCGCTTGGCCAGTCGCTTCAGCTTGGTTTCCGATTTGGTCGCACCCATGTCTTCACGTATCTGTACGGCTTCCGCGTCGAGGTTGATCTTGTTCAGCATTTCATAGATCGCTTCCGCACCCATGCGCGCATCGAACTCGTCACCATGTTCTTCAATGGCTTCCAGGTAGGTTTCATCGGTGAGCAGCTGACCGGCTTCCAGCGTGGTCAAACCGGGATCGATAACCACGAAAGCTTCGAAATAAAGAATGCGTTCGATTTCACGCAAGGTCATGTCAAGCAGCAGACCGATGCGTGATGGCAATGACTTCAGGAACCAGATGTGTGCCACCGGGCTGGCCAGGTCGATATGACCCATGCGCTCACGGCGTACCTTTGACTGGGTTACTTCAACGCCGCACTTTTCACACACAACACCGCGGTGCTTGAGACGCTTGTACTTGCCGCATAGGCACTCGTAGTCTTTTACCGGGCCGAAAATCTTGGCACAGAACAGGCCATCCCGCTCCGGCTTGAAGGTACGGTAGTTAATGGTTTCAGGTTTCTTGACTTCACCAAACGACCACGAATGGATCATCTGTGGCGATGGCAAACTGATTCGTATCGAATCAAAGTCTTCTTCTGAACCCTGCTGTTTTATGAGCTTGAGTAGATCTTTCAAGGCTCTTACTCCTGACGTCTATCGTTTAATTCGTTAGTAGGAAAACGGACTTAAACGTCCTTTTCCTGTTCCAGTTCAATATTCAGGCCAAGGGCACGTATTTCCTTGAGCAATACATTGAACGATTCCGGCATACCCGGTTCCATGCGATGATCACCATCGACGATGTTCTTATACATCTTGTTACGACC
>JAASSE010000226.1 GCA_021768055.1 Gammaproteobacteria bacterium
CCAGGCCCTCGCCTGTTTGCGCCGATAACCAGATGCGTTTCACCGATCCATCGGAATCCAGGTCTACTCGCGGTGCAGTGCCGTTCACATCTATTTTATTCATAATCTGGATGCGCGGAATCCTGTCAGCCTGGATCTGCTCCAGTACCGATTCGACCTCTTCAATCTGTGCATCACGGTCTTCATCCGAGGCGTCGACCATATGCAGTAACAAATGCGCTTCGGTTGTTTCCTGCAAGGTAGAACGGAACGCTTCGACCAGGTCGTGCGGCAGATGACGAATAAAGCCGACGGTATCGGCCAGGATTAGTTCAACATCGTTGTCTATTTTCAGTTTGCGCAGGGTCGGATCCAGCGTCGCAAATAGCTGGTCCTGCACATAGACATCGGCTTCGGTGAGTACATTAAACAGGCTGGACTTGCCGGCGTTGGTATAACCGACCAGCGACACTGTCGGTATTTCAGCCTTGCGTCGTGCCTGCCTGCCCTGCTCACGTTGCTTGCGTACTTTTTCCAGGCGCTTGTTGATCTGCCTGATGCGCATACCGAGCAAACGGCGGTCAGTTTCCAGCTGGGTTTCACCCGGACCCCTGAGACCGATACCACCCTTCTGGCGTTCCAGGTGGGTCCAGCCACGCACCAGCCGTGTCGACAGATGCTTCAGCTGGGCCAGCTCGACCTGCAACTTACCCTCGAAAGACCGCGCCCGCTGCGCAAAGATATCGAGGATCAGCCCGGTGCGATCGAGCACCCGGCATTGCATCAGGGCTTCCAGGTTTCTTTCCTGTGACGGCGACAGGGTGTGGTTGAACAGCACCAGGTCGGCCCCGCTCGACTTGACCAGTTTGCTGATCTCGTCCGCCTTGCCTTTGCCGATGAAATATTTCGGGTCGGGGGTATGGCGGCTGCTGCTGGCGATTTCGAGGATCTCGGCACCGGCCGAGCGCGCCAGTTCGATAAATTCGGGCAGCAGCTCGCGACGGGCTTCGTCATGGGTGTCCATATGCACCAAAATGGTGCGATTTCCCGCTTCCGCACGATCAAACAAGCGTCATACCCTCTGCCTGCAGAAGCATGTACTGACAAGTAAAATCTTTTTTAATCAATGGCTTAACGATATTTGCCGGAAAGAATTGCATACCTGCAAAAATAAAAACGGCCGCATTTAGCGACCGTCGGAATAAACTCACACGGGATTATTATACCCATGTGGCTGTTCAATTTCCATTGGAACCGTTACCGTTTCCGTTGCCGTGCACATCGCTCCATTTCACCTGCCGTGACGGCACCACGGTGGAAATGGCATGTTTGTAGACCATCTGTGTGACGGTATTTTTCAGTAGCACCGCGAACTGATCAAAGGACTCGATCTGGCCCTGCAGCTTGATACCGTTGACTAGATAGATAGCGACTGGGACACGCTCACGTCTCAACGCATTTAGATAAGGGTCTTGTAGGTGGTGCCCTTTTGACATTATCCCGCTCCCCGTAAACATTTTTATTGTGGGTCTGTGCGACGACTTTCCCTATACCTTACACCAAAGCCCTTCACACAAACAGTATCATAGTAAAATTCTGAGAGATTTCAGCAGTTTCGGTAAATAGACTGAGTCCGGTTCTATAAAATTGCAATTAACCTCCTTTCTGAGCCATGTCATCTGCCTTTTGGCGAGCTGTGCGGTGGCGATTATGGCCTTCTCCCGCATGGTGTCGAAGTCGTATTCCCCGGCCAGCATGGCCCAGATCTGGCGATAGCCGACAGCCCGCATCGCCGGCATTTCCGCGGCCAGATCACCGCGCTGATACAGTTTTTCCACTTCCTCGACCAGGCCCGCATTCAGCATGGCATCGAACCGCAGGGCAATTTTTTCGCGCAGATCGTGCCGATGTTCCGGCATTAATGCGATTTTCACCCGGCGCCAGGCCAGCTTGTCGGCTGACTGCTGCTGCCAGAATGACGTCAGCGTCCTGCCTGAAATTTCATACACTTCCAGCGCTCTTTGAATTCTTTGCGGATCGTTGGGGTGAATGCGCCGGGCCGACTCGGGATCAATTTCGGCGAGGCGCTGATGCAGCCGCTCCCAGCCTTGCTCTTGTGCCTCTCGGTTCAGGCGCTGGCGGATCTCTTCATTGGCATCCGGCAGCTCGGCGATACCCTCCTGCAGGGCCCTGAAATACAGCATGGTGCCACCGACCAGCAATGGCACATGGCCGGCAGCGGTCACATCACCCATCTCACGCAGGGCATCATCGCGGAACCTGCCAGCTGAATACGCTTCTGATGGATCACAAATATCGATCAAACGGTGTGGATATTTCTCCAGCGTTGCCGGCTCCGGCTTGGCGCTGCCGATATCCATGCCGCGGTATACCATTGCCGAATCGACACTGATGATTTCCAGCGGAAATTCATCCACCAGCGCCATCGCCAACTCGGTCTTGCCGGTCGCGGTCGGGCCCATGATGAAAATCGCCAGCGGATCATCGGGTGAAGTGCCGTCTTGTATTACTAATTCATTCATTAGTTTTGAACCACAGAGGGCTCAGGGTTACACAGAGGAAATACTCAGGTAGAGGCTTATTTAATGAACACATACAAATACTCTGTGAACCTCCGTGTCCTCTGTGGTTAAAAATTAACGTCCTCTGTAAAAAAGTTTGTCGAGTTCGTCGATGGATAGTTGAACCCAGGTTGGGCGGCCGTGGTTGCACTGGCCGCTGCGCTCGGTTTGTTCCATGTCTCTCAGCAGCGCATTCATTTCAGGAAGCGTGAGTTTGCGATTGGCGCGTATCGATCCATGACACGCCATGGTCGAAAGGATTTCGTTCATGGCTTCGTGGATACGTGTGCTGCTGCCGTGTTTTAGCAGATCCGAAAATACATCACGCACCAGTTCTTCGTTATCGCCTTGCGCCAGTAATACAGGTACCTGCCGGATGCGCACCGTTTCATGGCCGGTTCTGTCGATTTCAAAACCAAGCTCGTTAAAAATCTCACTGCTATGCTCAACCAGTGCCGCTTCTTTTTCGCTCACATCAAGAGTGACAGGTACCAGCAGCGGCTGCGATTGAATACCCTGTTGCTGTTGCTGTTTCAAGCGCTCGTAGGTAATACGCTCATGCGCGGCGTGCATGTCGACCAGCACCAGTCCCTTCGCATTTTCCGCAACAATGTATATGCCATGCAGTTGTGCCCGTGCGTAACCCAGCGGTGGAATTTCTTCATCATTCTCGGGCACAACAGCACTGGCGGCCTGCACCATTTTCCCGTAAGCAGACATTTGCTCGGACACGTGATGCCGTTCACCTGCTTGCCAGGAAAATTTGCTCTGCTGGCTGTAATCCTGTGCTGCTGTACCTTGTGCTGCTGCCGACACTCCACC
>JAASSE010000227.1 GCA_021768055.1 Gammaproteobacteria bacterium
ACTACAAAGCTTGAGTGAGGCGAAAAAGTCACCGAACATTCCCGGCTTTTCCAGATACGAGAACGAGATCAAGGCGCTGCATGAATACGGTATGCAGACTTGGGCGGCCTTCACCCTGGGTTACGATAATGACACCTATGATTCAATTATGGCTACCGTGGAGTTTGCCCTGAATAACCGTTTCACTTTCGCCGCTTTTAATATACTCATGCCGTATCCGAATACGCCGCTTTATCATAAGCTGCAACAGGAAGGTCGACTATTATTTGATGACAAATGGTGGCTGCACCCAGAATACCGTTTTAACCAGGCAGCCTTTGTGCCGAACCACATGAGCCCGGAACAATTGACCGAGGCCTGCCACCTATTGCGCAAAAAATTCAACAGCATTACGGCAATGATATACCGCTTCTCGGATCTGAAAACCAACATGCGCTCCTTGTGGCGAGCCTTTTACTATTGGCGCTACAGTACCCTGTTTCGCAAGGAAGTTTATAAAAAACATAATATGCGGTTTGGCATCAAGTGAAATACTGACCATGAGCCTATTAATCCTAAATAAAAAGCCCTTGCTGTAATGCAAGGGCTTTTTTGCTTTCGTGACAAGTTTTAGTTAGATCAGCCTAGCTCACCTGCATAATCCGCAAGACCCGGATCGGCGCTCACGCCAACCAGTTTCGGGTGGTTGATCTTGGGCAGGCGCAGCACATTGTCTTCACCCCTGTTCCTCAGGATGTAATCGCGCACAATGTCCCACACAAGACGGCCTTCCGGTGTACGGTTTACCGTGGCCCAGCCTGCGACCTTGTACTTCTGGTCTGCTTCAATCAAATGACCGTTATCGAGGCGTGCATCGGTGATGCGTTCATACAGCTTCTTGGACGGGTCCATGGTGTAATCGAGCCCACCGACACGGACCATGTCGCCACCGGACTGCAAGTACGGGTCAGGGTCGAACAGGTTGTCGGCAACCAATTCCAGTATGTTCAACAGGTCATGCCCGGTCATTTCCATCACGTAGGTTTCAGAATACGTGGTTGCACATTGCGTCATTACATCTTCCATCGTGATCCAGTCTCCCTTGAGTGTACTGACACCCCAGCGTACGCCGGCAGACATGGCAACATCGGCATCGTATTCTTCACGCAGTGCATTACATATAACCTGGTCCCAGGTACCCATGAAGTTACCGCGGCGGTACAGGGTGCGGTCCGCAATTGCGAGCTTTTCGTCCAGGATCTGCTTATAGGTTTTACCTACGCGGTCCTTGTTGAAATAGAAAGTTTTGTTGCGGCTTTCAATGATCCTGTCGTCGTAAGTGGTATTACGCATCTGGTCAATATAAGCCTGCAGTTCCTTGTCAGCGGGTAGAGCATCAGAGAATATCGGCAGCATCTTGTAATGCATGTTCTTGATACCACCTTCTGCGATATCGAAGTCCATTACACCGAGGAATTTGCCGTTGGAACCCGCGTTGGTTACCCAGCACTCGTTGCCATTAACGTTTTTGACCTTGATGGGTTCAGGCATGCCGTCATGCGTATGACCGCCGAAGACTGCATTCAGGCCGGGAACACGGCTGGCCATCTTAATATCCACATCCATACCATTGTGCGACAGCAATACAACCGCATCCGGTTTCTCATCGGCGTGGATAGCTTCCACCAGCTCAATCATGTCGTCTTCACGCAGGCCGAATGACCAGTCGGGGAAGAATTCCTGCGGGTTGGCGTTGGCCGTGCGCGGGAAGGCCTGGCCTACGACTGCAATGCGCGCGCCGTCTACTTCACGAATTACATAGGGCTGGAAAGCATGGCCGCTGTCTTCGTCGTATAAACCGCGGCCGTCGTATTTCTCGACCATGGTGATATATTCGTCGGACATCAGCGCGTCTTCCTTCACACGCACGTTCTGGCCGATGAAATCACCCTTGAACAAGGACACATTGCTCAGTACTTCATTTTCGCGGTAGGTGAATTCCCAGTGGCCCACCATCACGTCGATGCCGAGGATGTTGGATGCTTCGACCATGTCGACACCGCGTGTCCACAATGATGTACCGGATCCCTGCCATAAATCACCGCTGTCCAGCATCAACGTAAACTGGCGACCACCCATTTGTTCACGCAAGCGGTCACACAGTGTTTTCATGTGAGCCATACCACCCATGCGCCCGTACTTCCTGGCTGCATTTTCAAAATCAAGGTAGGTATAGGCGTAGGATTCAGGTGTATTCGGGCTCAGGCTCATACGTGTCAGCAATTTACCACCAACCATGTGAGGCGGTCTGCCATAAGCATCGCCCATACCCAGGTTTACGTTGGGTTCGCGAAAATAGACCGGGTTTAACTGGCCGTGGAAGTCAGCGCAATGAAGTATGCGCACGTTGCCGCTTTTCGGAACAGAATAGAAGTCATCAGGTAACACACTGACAGGTTGTTCTGCGGGGGCGGCAGGCGCCGGTGCAGTATCATTGCCTTTTTCACAGGCAGCCAGCCACGGAATTGTTCCTGCGGCAGTTCCGGCACTTATTAATTTAAGGAATTCACGTCGATCGATACGTGGCATGATTTGACCTCTCAGATGATAGCTTGATGCAGATAATTCTTATTGTCGGCAAATGATATCCCATTTACCGGGGGAATGTTAATTAGTGGTAATTAATGTTGTAAGACGAAATATCGCCGTCTTTATTCACACAATGGGTTATCATTCCGCCCCTCATGAATATGCGTATCCTCCTGTTAATACTGCTATTTGCATGGCTGCCGCAAGCAATGGCCGACGTCGTGAAACCGGCCCTGGTCGAAATCAGTACGTATACAGAAGGAAAGGTTGTTATTGAAGCCAGGGTCAGCATCGAAGCTTTGCTCACCGGCATCAATGCCCAGTATAAAAACACGCAGGATGCCCCAACTGCAGAAGAATACGATGCCTTGCGCGTGCTGGAACCTGAACAGCTGCACACGGAATTCGAACCCTTCAAGCAGGAATTCATTGAGCAGATACAGCTAAAAGCCGACGGAAATATACTGGATCTAAAAATAACTGACACCTTTATTCCCCAACCCGGTTATACAAAAGTACCCCGTATCAGCACCATCATGTTGAGCGGGTCTATCTCTCGCGATGCCACACAGCTGGTATGGTATTACCCGGCCAGGTTTGGCGACAATGCGGTGCGCGTGCGCCAGGTTGATGAAGCCAATGAAAAATGGCACTGGTCGGAATGGCAATGGATACGCAAGGATATCCCCAGTGAACCGTTTTCACTTGGCGAGTTGTTTACCCGAAAACCCGTTACTGAAGTCATTGCGTCCTATATAACGATCGGTTTTCTTCACATTGTGCCGAAAGGTACTGACCACATCCTGTTTAT
>JAASSE010000002.1 GCA_021768055.1 Gammaproteobacteria bacterium
AGTGAATTGTTACCAATACAGTCCAAGGCAGGTACCCAGGCTACGCACGTGTTTTGCCCTGCTCATGTTGCTGGTACCTGGCTTGTCATTAACGGTTGCAAACGCACAGGTGGAGAACCAGCGCTTGATTGATACGCGAACACACCCAGCCATCGCATTAATGGACAGCTACGCGCAGCGGACCGGCCTGACTTCAGACCAGCCGCGCAAGCGCTACCTGTGGACGGATGCGTTCGCGGTGTGTAACTACCTCGGCCTGGCGCGCACCACGGGTGAAGCGGCATACACAGAGCTGGCATTGAAGTTAGTAGACCAGGTGCATCACACGCTGGGCCAGCACCGCGACGACGACCCACGCACGGGCTGGATCAGCGGCCTCAGTGAAGCCGAAGGTGAACAGCACCCGACCCACGGCGGGCTGCGCATCGGTAAAACCTTGCCGGAACGCGGGCTCGACGAAGCGTTCGACATGCATCTTGAGTGGGACCGTGACGGCCAGTACTTCCATTACCTGACCAAGTGGATGCACGCCCTCGACCAGGTATCACGCGCAACTAAATATGCCAAATACAACACCTGGGCGCGTGAACTCGACGCCAGTGCTTATAACGCCTTCAGCTTTCAGCCATCCGGCTACGGACCACCTCGGATGGTGTGGAAAATGAGCATCGACCTGACGCGTGCGCAGGTGCCATCGATGGGCAAGCATGATCCGCTGGACGGCTACATCACCAGCTTGCAGCTGGCCGCTACCGCGGCAACACTGCCGCAAGATACCGGCCCGAGACTCGAACACGAAATCACCGGCTATGCTGACATGGTCCAGGGCGATGATTTGACCACCGACGATCCCCTCGGTCTCGGTGGCCTGCTGATAGATGCCTGGCGGGTGCAGCAATTACAACAGCAAGGTGTGCATCCACAACCACGGTTACTGGAACAATTGCTCGATGCCGCCATCACCGGGCTGCATTACTACGCACGCGGCGATGAACTGCAACGGCCATCACAATATCGGCTCGCGTTTCGTGAGCTCGGTCTCAGCATCGGTCTGCACGCGGTGGAGCGTATGCAGAAAGATGCAAGCAAGCCTCGGTTACAGGATCGAATAAGAGAGTTAATGCAGTACACCGAACTGCGCGAGCAGATCGAAAATTTCTGGCGAGACCCCGCCAACCATACCGACACCTGGAACGAACACCGGGATATCAATGAAGTCATGCTCGCAACCAGCCTTGCACCAGATGGTTTTCTTGATCTGATACCGCTCGGCCGTAATCCTGGACGCGAATGAATGTCCTCTACCGGCTAAATACGGATCTTTAACATTGTATGAAGCAGCCGAAAAGCACACAGTAGACTTAAGGTGCCTATAAAAAATTTACAGCAGTATAATGTCAAAATTAAACAAATTTCGCTGGCGCTATAGATACGCCTATAAATGATGGTGATTTATGTCTGAAGTATCTCAAGGAAAAAAGTCAAAGCTTGCCTTATCAGACGTGCAGAGTGTTACTGTAATCAGAGGGCAAGGGAAAGCTGGCCAGATAGAGGTAGTACCGGAAATCAGGTTAGAAATGGGCAATGTGGTCAGTATTGTCGGATCAACCGGTTCTGGTAAAACTGCGCTAATCAATGATATTGAATTGTTTGCCAATGCCAACACACCGACAAAGAGGACGGTCCTCATTAACGATACTATCCCTCCACCTGAGCTTATGGAGGAACCCTCAAAAAATCCCATCTCCCGGATTACACAGCACACCAACTTTCTGACTGATCTTCCAGTGAAAACCTTTTTGCACTTGCATGCAAAGGTTCGCAAGCATAACAGTGATGAGAATGTTGTTAAGGAGACGCTGGAATTTGCCAATCAGCTGACGGGTGAACCGATAATTCCAGGGAATTCCATGACTGAATTATCGGGTGGTCAAACCCGTGCATTGCTTATTGCGGATGCCGTCGTGATAGGCGATTCACCTATTTTACTGCTAGATGAAATAGAAAATGCCGGTATTCATCGCGGCAAGGCCATAGAACTACTGAGGAACTACAAGAAAATATTTATTTTCGTTACCCATGATCCAAAGATTGCATTGTTATCCGATTTCAGGGTCGTAATGTTGAACGGTGCAATGCAAAAAGTGGTTGAACCTGATGACGATGAGAAGATTATCGCCGGTGAAATCAGCAAATTGGATGATCTCATGCTCAGTCTCAGGAATCGCCTCTGGAACGGAGAGCGGATCACCCATGAAGATCTGGATGCAGGCTTGGGTAAATTAGTTGCAAGAAAAATGGAGGATTTATCGTGAGATTAATTATTTGTGCCGGTCCCCCGACCAGCGGAAAAACCACGGTACTGAAACAGATCTCAAAGAGATTGATTGCACAAGGTCGCAAGCTTGCATACTTGAAAGAGGATGTTCGGTTTGCAGATGAAGATCAGATCTTTCGTGATGAGCTCGGTATCCCTGCAAAAGCAACGTTTACCGGAGAAATTTGTCCTGACCATTGCCATGTTCTGGTTTTAAAGGATGCCGTCGATTGGGCAATGAAGCAAAATGCCGATATTTTTATAGTGGAAACGGCTGGCCTATGTCTGCGCTGTGCTCCATATGTAGAAAACTCTATGGGTGTCTGTGTTTTGGAGGTGACTAGCGGTATGGATTTGCCGCACAAGATTGGGCCAATGTTGTCACTGGCGGATGTGGCTGTTGTTACCAAGATCGATCTGGTATCACAGGCAGAACGCGAAGTATTTCGTATAAATATAACGGATGTTGCCGATATACCAGTCATTGAGACAGATGCATTACACGGTATAAATATCGATCGCATCGTACAGGAGATTGATGCAGCGTCGGAAATTGAAGAACCACTTTTTCTACGCGGAAACCCTCCATTATGTGTATGTACCATTTGTGTAGGAAAAAAAGAAATTGGTTGGGAGAAGCATTTTGGTGTGGTACGCGGCTTGGATACTGATCCCTTTTACCAGGGTGAATGAAAGTGACTCAGCTAAATGAAATATTGGAGATACTGAAGTCAGGCGACAGTCGTGACACCAGGGAACTTGTTCAATTGCTACCAGGCAAGAATTGTGGCTTGTGTGGATTCAAAAGTTGTGAAGATCTTCTGGAACATGCTTTATCTAATCCGGAGGCTATTAAACGCTGTGTTTATTTAGCTGAACATGAGATCAGTTCTATTATGCCGGTTCGGGATGAAATGGAAGTTACCTGGAAAGATATGCTTGATAGAGAATACGACTTTGTTCTGGATAAGTTTGAGGACGACCCGGGTCCACGAGAACATATTCTGTTAGGCAATCCGATGAATCTTGAAAGATTGGGAATAAAGAAGGGTGATATCCTGTTTGGGAGACCGGTGATGGGTGTGGGTTGTCCGGTTACCCACTGTGGAGTGGTTATGGAAGAACCAGATTATTTTAACGGTGCAGTAGTATGGTGTATTACAGGCATGATGGATGCCAGGGATCGCGGTATCGAGATTGGTTACTATCATATACTTGCCTATGAAGGCATGGTTAGGAAAAAGCGGGTGGAGCTCCAGCTTGGACGCCGCTATGACTTCCTGCCACGCTATTGCATGTTACAGGCCAGACATTCAGGCCTGATCAATACCATGATAAAAACCACTGATGGTTATCGTGTTCGCCTGGAAGGGATTGGTCTGGGTTGAATGTTCGCGTCATGCTCGCAACCAGCCTTGCACCTGATGGCTTTCTGGAATTGCTACGACCTCAAAGGAATTGATCTATAAAAAATAGTATTTAATCAATCGAGTCTGACTCCAGTGATTCTGCCTGCTCAAGCTCGGCATCCAGCTCTGCAGTGAGGGCCGTGACAACCGATTTCATGTTGCCCGCCTCCTCGTAGTAAGCGCGTTGTCGCGCATAGGCAAGACGGCGATTGGTAACACGTGTGAACAGGCGTTGTAAATACGCCATATCACCGAGAGATTCGGCGTACGGTAGTACAACTTCGGTGACTTCTTTCCACACGGCCCAGAGTGAACGCACATCACCATGGCGATTGTAGATATAGCTAGCGTCAAGACCAAGACGCGTAGCCGAAAAATGGTTGTCTCGTTCGGTCCACCAGGGTAAGGAATGCGGAAGCAGGAAGTCCTTCGTGCTATCCCGCATATCCAGCAAACAGGCAGCCAGTGAACGCGTTAGGGCTGCTAGCTGCATAGTCTCATCGATGGTGATTTGAGCGTCCATCACCCGCAGTTCAACCGTACCAAGATGTGGCCGAGGGCGAATATCCCAGTGAATATCCCGCATACTCTCGATCACCCCTGCTCGATACGAGGCTTCAAGGAACTCGCAGAACTGATCCCAGCTTTCAAAGCTTGGCGGAATACAGTGATTGCGTGACGCTGCCAGTACCCGGTGGCGGTAGGCAATGAAACCAGTATCATAGCCACGCCAGAATGGTGAATTGGCAGACAACGCTATGAACAGGGGGAGATATGGCTTGAGGGCGCGAAACAGATAGATCGTATCGTCTCTTGTCGGTACACCGATATGCACATGGGTGGCGAACGTCACCTGCATATGCCCCAGTATGCCGTAAGTATCTTCCAGCTCCAGAAAGCGCGGCGTTGGTGTAAACAAGGCAAGCTGCTCATCAAAGGGATGCGTACCCGCTCCACACAGTGCCATACCAAGTCGGTTACAGTGTGACTTGAGGTTGGTTGCCAGCGACAACATGTGTTGGTGGATATCAGTGATGCTGTGCCCGACTCGCGTGGCCAACTCCACCGTGTTCTGGATGAATTCAGGTTTGATATAAGGACTATTCGGATAAACTTCGATCAACGGTTTGATGCCATTGACCAATTCACCAGTTTCACTGTCGATTAACTGTAGTTCCAGTTCGACGCCAACCGAAAACGGTTCCGATGGGATAAATTCGTCAATCATCCTTGTGCGTTCTCGCCGCTTCCCAGATCACTTCATCAAAAAATGCAGCGCCCACCTTGAGCACTTCCTCGTTGATGTCGAATTCCGGACTGTGCAAGGGAATGTATTCATCGTCACGGCGGCGCGCACCAAGGCGAACATAACAGCCCGGCATCTTTTCAAGGTAATAGGAAAAATCTTCCGAACCCATACTGGGATGATCAATGGGCATTAAACCTTCGCGCCCCACTACTGTCTCCGCAGCGCGGTGGGCAATGGCCGCCTCACGTGCAGTATTTACTACCGGTGGATAACCGGGAGAGATTTCCAGGTTCACATCGGCATTGTGTAACTCACCCATGGCAGATGCCATTCGTTTCAGTCCATCATGAATGAGATCGCGCACTGTGGATAGTGTCGTGCGGATGGTGCCTTCCAGGTAGGCTTCTTCCGCAATCACATTGGGTGCCGAGCCTGCGTGCACCATGCCCACAGTGACGACTGAGGGGTATACCGGATTAACTTCACGTGATACCAGTGTCTGTATGGCTGTGATTAGCAGCCCCGCAACAACCACAGCGTCGGTAGCCTCGTGGGGTCGCGCGCCGTGGCCACCACGTCCGCGAATATCGATGCGGAAGCGATCCGACTGTGCGGTGATGTAGCCTTCTGCAACCATAATCTCACCGACGCGGTAGTGATGGGTAACATGAGAACCGAATATGGCCTGTACGTCGTCAAGCACACCTGATTCCACAACCGTACGCGCACCACCCCCTTGTTCTTCTGCGGGCTGAAACACAAACAGCACATTGCACGGCGGTGGTGAAGCCTTAAGAAGGGCCGCCGCGCCCAGCACCATTGCCATATGCGCATCATGACCACAGGCATGCATTTTGCCTTTAATGGTAGAAGCAAAGGGTAAATCGGTATTTTCGGCGCCGGGTAAGGCATCCATGTCGGCGCGTAGTGCAAAGGTGGGCGCATCGGCGGTGTCGCACTCGAGCCGGCCGATTACGCCATTACCCGGGCCGGCATAATCATATGGGATTCCGAGGGTATCGAGTTCGGCCATCAGCCGCTTCGCCGTTTCGATTTCCTCGAACGCCAGCTCCGGCTGCCGGTGCAAGGCTCGGCGTACTTCAACCATCCATTCATATAGATGTTCCGAGCGGTATTGATTACTCACGCTAAGATCTCCTGTTACCCGACAAATTTAAACTGAAGAATTGGGGTCAAAGTAATGTCATTTCCTGATGCAGTATATCAAAAGTATAAATGGGGTCAGATCCAATGATTTTTACTTTGATCGATAAGGACACGGACAATAGATAAGCGTGCGTCTGATCCTGCTGTTTCAATTAAACTGGTTAAAGCATTCTGACCCTTTAATATAAGTACTGTGAACAGCCAGCAAACTTTCAAACCTGCCTACTTGAGCCTGCTGGAGAATAACCAGTTACAGGTGCGGGCCGAACAGGCCTACCAGCACATGGCCGATTGCGACCTGTGCGCCCGCTACTGTCACGTCGACCGCTATGCTGGCATCAAGGGTGCGGTCTGCCGCACCGGTGTGCGCGCCCGGGTTAATAGCTACGGCCCCCACCACGGAGAAGAAGATCCATTGCGCGGTATATATGGCTCGGGCACCATCTTCTTTTCCTGGTGCAGCCTGCGCTGCGTGTTCTGCCAGAACTGGGAAATCAGTCAAAAGGGCCAGGGCTATGAAGTGGAGCCGGAAGAAATCGCCGAGATGATGCTCAAGCTACAGGCCCAGGGTTGCCACAACATCAACTTCGTCACTCCCAGCCACGTGGTGGCACAGATCGTCCGCGGCGTAGACATAGCCGCCCGCAAGGGCCTGCACATACCTCTGGTCTACAACACCGGCGGTTACGACAGCCTCGAAGCCCTGGCCCTGCTGGACGGCATTATCGATATCTACATGCCCGACATGAAATACGGTGATTCCGCATTGGCGCACCAGTATTCCCATGTACGTGATTACGTGGAAATGAATTTTGCTGCGGTCAAGGAGATGCATCGCCAGGTGGGTGACCTGCAACTGGATAAACAGGGCATTGCCCAGCGCGGCCTGCTGGTTCGCCACCTCGTGTTGCCCGGACACATCGCCGGCACCGAAGCGGTGCTTTCCTTCCTGGCAAACGAAATTTCCACCAATACCTATATCAATCTGATGGACCAGTACCGCCCCTGTTACCGCGCTTTCGAAAACCCGCCGCTGGACAGGGGCCTCGAGGAAAGTTAATATGAAGAGGCACTGCAACTGGCAGACAGACTTGGTCTCAAGCGACTGGATCAACGTCGCGCCCGCAGTTGGCTTGCCTTATAGAATCAAAAGGATTGTTTAAATATTTCCTATGCGCACATCAAGCCATGCGCAAACTTCTGTTACCAATGCGTCGCGATTATCGTGTGTAATCTCCCATAACTGGCTTGCCGGCCAGTGCTTTACCTTTTCAATCAGGCCACTGCCTTTCTTCCCCACTGTCGCGAGCAACGTTTTGTCCGAACGCAACAGCGCCTCCATATTGGTGACAAAACGCGATGCCATACATTCCATCTTGCCGATTTCATCAATGAGGTAAACATCGATGTCATTGGTGATGGCAAGGGACGTTTCAGCAAAGCGATCGATCGCGGCCACATCGACACCGTATTTGCCAACGCTGTAGTGATGGCTGAAATCGACATGGGCAATGATGCCCTCCTCACCATTGAAGGTCACCAGGCGGAATCCCTGGCGCTGACCGGATGATCGGATTTCTTCGGTATAGAAACCACCGATGCGATGTTGTTGCAACTGTGCGGCTACTCTACGCACCAGAGTGGTTTTGCCGATGCCAGGCACACCGGTAAGCAGCAGGATATGGGATTGTTTATTCATGTCAAAAGGATCAGACCCCATAGGAATTCCCGGAGTACGCTTTGCAACATCCAGGCTGCGCACTGGCAGCTAACAATATCACTCAGGTCGAGGAAAGACGGGTATCGTCCCTGGTGTCACTATCAAACAGGGTCATTTCCCAGTGGTCTTCGTCAACAGAATGACGCAGTATGTAGATACCGTTATCATCACCCCGAAGTTTGAAGTAACGATGAGTGGGATCGAGCCAGCGATCAAGTACCTCTGTAACTTCGATGCAGCGCTCACCAAGATAAAAGCGCACCGGTTCCTCCTCCGCACGGTAGCCGGCATAACACTCAACTTTCAGGTTTGAATGCTTGAACTCCACGCCAGCTTTACTTTCTGCCTGCCGGCATCAACCGTACCCAATTCGAGGGACTTTGCCTGCAGAATTCCGAAATAGCATAGCAATATCTTCTGAATGACAGGTGGGGGAACCGAATAAGTGTGCCTGGCTTCATTGTGGGATTATTTACGATTATGGGTTGGAATGACAAGGACCGGTACGCTGGATTTATGCAGGACGCCTTCGCTAACGCTACCCAGTAACAGCTGGTACATCATGCCTTTCCCATGTGAGCCTACAACAATCATGTCTGCATCAACATCCGATGCTTCTTGCAGGATTGTTTCGACAGTCGAACCATGCACAAGCAGCGCTGTTGCTTTCAATCCTGCATTACGCAACCGCTCTGCATAACCCTGGATTTGGCGATGTTCTTTATGAAATCTCTTTGCAAGAGATTCCCGTGCTGCCACTGGATCTATCTTGAACTCAACATAATCTGGTTCCGGGATGGCATTGTGAAGAAGCCAGATTTGAGCTGATAGTGGTTTGGCCATTTCCTCGATCTTGTCCATAATAATTTCTGTGGAATCAGAAAGGTCAAGACACACCATAATCTTCATATGTTCTCTCCATCAATAGTGCAGCAGATTGCCTAAAATTCGTACCAGTGCTTATTTCGCAGGCATGGCAAATATCACGATATATGTCAGAATGCCTGCCAATGTAGCGTAACGTGTATAATAATTTAAACGCCTTGATCGTTTGTAATGATAACTGCTGGCAATAATGGCGACGACACACTGCAGCAGGTAATACACTGCAAATGCTCGTGAAGCAAAGGAGATGATTTCCAGCAGGTCAGCGGTCCAGACCAACATAATTGCGAGCAATGAGACTAACAGGTAACCCTTGTTGGTCGATAATTTCCCTCTACTGCTTTCACTCGCCAGGCACCCGGCGCCAACAGTATCAGCCACGGCAGCACTAAACTGACTCATGACTGCTGCCACGATCAGCATTAAGGGCAGAACCGCAGCTGCAAGGCCAGTTGCGGCAACGATTTCAGCGATCTGAATGTTTGCTAGATCGAGGGTCTGTACAATCGGCAGCAAGGCAATCACAGAAACTATGTAAAGCGCACCAGAAATCAGCTGAGCTCTACGCATGGTTTGCACGCGTATCTTTGCGCTGTATTTTTCACCAAGAAAACGTGATGTTTCAAAGCCTTGAACGACCAGCAAGATGCCGGACAGAATACACACCTTTGTTATCCAGTCCCTGTCTTTGACGTCCAGGATTAACTGTTGATCAGTCGCAATAAAGTTATAGTCGTATACAAGAATCCCGATTAACAGTGCTGCAACAATTGATAGCTGCAATGACATTGAATATGCTTCAAGCTTCTCGAGTCCACCCAGTCCACGAAAAAATCCGGTAGTTGCGATAAAGACAATGATGGTGGTTGTGAGAGCTCTTTCCAGGTTGGGCGATTCGCTAAACCCTATGTACGTAAGAAAGAATGACGATAACAGTGAAAGATAGAATGCCACGGCTGTTACGTAGGCGAATGATAACGCGGCATTGGCAATTAGATCGATTTTGTATATTACAGGATGTGTTTTGCTATCATGCAGCAACGGCTCGGCATGAATAATGTTGAACCTGATTACATTGCCGATGGCATAGGCAAGTACAACGATGACCGTGACCGCAAGCGGAGAATAGACGCCGACTACGCTTGCAAGCAATGGCGCTATGATCAGAAAGCCACTGCCAATTATGGAGGAAAGTGGCGTGAGCGTGGCTTGCCAGGATTTGCTTTGGGTTAAACGGGGCTGAAACATTAACAGCAATACAACCGCGGAAATAAGCACGAGGATTACATTCAGCATTACTTAGACCCGCTGTTGCATGTTCTGTTAATTTTTAGCCTCAGCAATCATTCTGCTAGAAGGCGCCATGCTACCACTAGTAGACATTGGCAACCATGTATTAGGTCAAGATTGAAGCTAAAAATCTGCTTACGGTCGATAGTAAATGTTAAGCATTGCCAGGAGTTTGTGTGGCAATTGAGTCGATATTACTTGTGGCCTACCGGCATCAACAACAGCGGTTCAAAGTCATCCGGCAATTGCAACACTTCCGCGACCGCATCATCACTAAAGGCGCCGACATCTACCGTACCCAATCCCATGGACTCTGCCTGCAGAAACAGGTTCTGGGCAGCATGGCCCACTTCGATATGCACATAGCGTTTGCCCCTTTTGCCGTATTTCTTCATCGTGCGCTCATACACGGCAGTAAACACAACAACGGCGGGCGCTTCCTGCACGCATTCCTGTAACCATGCCGCCTGGCACAATTCGACCTGTACATCATCAAGGTGCGTGCTCAAGAGTCGATGGCGCCTGGGATCATAGTGGTAGACACCTCTCGCGAGACCGTCCACACGGTTGGCGACAACATAAAGTTCCAGCGGATACAAAGCTCCCGCCGATGGTGCGGTGCGAAAGCCGCGTGAATGTGTAATACCCTGTGCGGCCCATAACAATTGGCCAATCTCGGCTAACTCAAGTGCGGTATCCTGATAGTCACGTGTAGAACGGCGTTGCGCCATCAACTGCTCGACAGAAGACGGGCCCGTCAGTGCAGGTTTGGGTAGTGCGACAGTTTCACCCGCTTGTGCCATGACACCTCCCGGTATGAGACAGAGCAGTAGTATCCAACTATATGACCGCAGCAACATCATGTCTAACCCTGCTGACAACAAACCATGGTGTGTGATTTCTTTCATTTCAAAACTCCCAGCTCTGTCGCTACTTGTGTAAACGCCTCCACCGCCTTGTCGAGGTGCTCACGGGTATGGGCCGCGGAAATCTGCACGCGGATACGGGCCTGGTCTTTGGGTACCACCGGGTAGGAAAAACCAATCACGTAAATGCCCTGCTCCAGTAACCTGCTCGCCATGGTCTTTGCCAGCACGGCATCGTACAGCATGATCGGCACGATTGGATGATCACCCGGCTTGAGCTCAAAGCCGTTCGCGGTCATCGCCTCGCGAAAGTAACGCGTGTTGGCGTGTAGCCGGTCTCGTAATTCGGTAGAGGCAGACAGCAGTTCAAACGCCTTGATACCGGCAGCAGCCAGTGCCGGCATCATGGTGTTGGAGAACAAGTATGGCCGTGAACGCTGGCGCAGCAGATCAACGATCTCCCTGCTCGCGGCGGTATAACCACCGGAACCACCGCCCATCGCTTTGCCCAGTGTCGAGGTATAGATATCGATGTGTTCCATGACGTCGTGATATTCCGCCGAGCCGCGCCCGCTTGCACCAATAAAGCCAGTGGCATGCGAATCATCCACCATCACCAGCGCCTGGTACTTGCCGGCAAGTTCGACAATGACATCGAGCCTGGCAATGTCGCCATCCATGCTGAATACACCGTCGGTAGCAATCAACCGGGTACGGCACGACTGTGCCTGCTTTAACTGTTCTTCAAGGTCGGCCATATCCGCATGTGCATAACGAAAACGTTTGGCCTTGCACAGGCGCACACCATCGATAATGGAAGCATGGTTCAATGCATCACTGATAATGGCATCGTTTTCATCCAGCAAAGTTTCGAACAGGCCGGTGTTGGCATCAAAACACGAGGTGTAGAGAATCGCATCTTCGGTACCGAGAAAATCGGCAATGGTCTGCTCCAGTTGTTTGTGCAAATCCTGCGTGCCGCAGATAAAGCGCACTGATGCCATACCGAAACCATGATCCTGCAGCGCCTGCATCGCGGCAGCGACAATGTCTTTATGGTTGGCCAGGCCCAGGTAGTTGTTGGCGCAAAAGTTGAGCACCTGGCCGGCTTCCTCGGTACTGATCTCAACTCCCTGGGGTGTAGTGATCACGCGCTCGTCTTTATACAGCCCCTGCTCCTGAATGGCTGCAACTTCATCTGCATAACGTTGACTCAGTTTCGTCATGGCTTAGCCCGTATATTGCATGAGAATGCAGAATTTTGGGGGAATTTCAGTGAGTCAATTTGTTCGATTGGCTGAAAAGCATAGTCATAGCTATGGTTACAGGCCAATCGGGCAAAGTGGCCGCTGAAATTTTTCCAAAAACTGCATAGCGTTGTTGGATACATAATGTACTTTTCTAAATATACGAAAAATTTCAATCCCGTTCATGTGCTTAAGTGGATTTGTGAGCGTTCTCATGCAATATGCGGGTTAAACCTCCCAGTCCAGGATAACTTTGCCGCATTCACCCGAATGCACCACTTCAAACGCCTGCTCGAAATCATTGACCGAGAAGCGATGCGTAATGATAGGTGAAATATCAAGACCACTGCGCAGCAGCTGTGTCATCTTGTACCAGGTCTCGAAAACCTCGCGGCCATAGACACCTTTTAAATGCAGGCCCTTGAAGATAACCGTATCCCAGTTGATCTCGGTTTGCGGTGGCAGAAAACCGAGCAATGCCACATAGCCACCGTGATACATCGCATCGAGCAGATCGATAAACGCATCCGGGCTCCCTGACATCTCCAGGCCGATATCAAAACCGTTGGGCATGTTCAGTTCCTGCATAATGTCTTTTGGGCTTTTATCCAACGCATTCACGGTATATTCAATTCCGAGCTTGCGCGCCAGTTCAAGACGGTAAGGATTGATATCGCTGATCACCACGTGGCGTGCACCGATGAAGCGGCACACCGCAGCGGCCATGATGCCGATCGGTCCCGCGCCGGTAACGAGCACATCTTCACCGATCACGTTAAATGACAGTGCGCAATGCACCGCATTGCCGAAGGGATCGAGAATCGCGGCGATGTCCGAAGTGATGTCATCATGCACCGGCCACAGGTTGCCGGCCGGCATCACCAGGTACTCGGCAAAGGCGCCGTCACGACCGCCGCCGATGCCAATAGCTTCGGCACACAGGTGTCGTTTGCCGGCACGGCAGTTGCGGCAATGCCCGCAGGTGATATGACCTTCAGCGGTGACGCGATCTCCCACCTTGTAACCGGTCACCCCGGGTCCGAGATCGACGATTTCACCGACAAATTCATGGCCGATGATGCGCGGTGTCTGGATATTGCGCTGCGCCCAGTCGTCCCAGTTGTAAATATGTGCATCCGTACCGCAGATACCCGTCTTGAGAATACGAATCAATACCTCGTTAGTGCCGGCTTCGGGTACAGGCACATGCTCCAGCCAGATGCCGGGTTCGTTGCGGGACTTTACCAATGCCTTCATGGTTTCCACGTACGTGTTCCTTTGATTTAAATTTGAATAATACTTCCTTCTTTATCAAACAGGAAAATTGAATCCGGATTGATATAAAACGTTTCAACAGCACCATACGTGTGCTCGAGCTTGTCTGAAACACGTGCAATATATACATTGTTCGAATGGTCATCACCTGTTTCAGGAAACCGGAAATAGACCAGGGATTCATGCCCGAGAAACTCGACGGATACTGTTTTTACCTCGATACTGATGCTGTTTTCCAGCTGCGACGTGAACATGGCTTCAGGTCTCAGGCCGACATAAATATTTTCATTGATGTATTGCGAAAGTTTCTCATCAGCATGTCGCGATGAAGGTGGCAGCCTTACCATCTGCTTGCCGATAGCGACACTAATCCCGTTGTCTTCCTGTTTCAGCAATACTGAAGGTATGATGTTCATGCCCGGGCTGCCGATAAACTTCGCAACAAAAACGTTATGCGGTTGCTCGTAAAGCTGGTTTGGCGTGCCGACCTGTTGGATTTCGCCCGCGTTCATAACCGCCACCCTGTCACCGAGAGTCATCGCCTCCACCTGGTCATGGGTAACATACAGGGTGGTTTTATGCAGTCGTTGTTGTAACTGTGAAATATCCGCCCTTATCTGCGAGCGCAACTTTGCATCCAGGTTTGACAAGGGCTCGTCAAGTAAAAACACGCTCGGATCGCGAACCAGGGCACGTCCCATGGCCACACGTTGACGTTGTCCGCCGGATAACTGCTTTGGCTTGCGCTCGAGCAATTCAGACAAATCAAGAATGTCTGCAATGTGGGTAACCTTCTGTTTTATTGAATCAGCATGTTCGTGTGCCATGCGCAACGGAAATTCAAGGTTGGAGCGTACACTCATGTGTGGGTACAGCGCATAGTTTTGGAATACCATGGCAATATTGCGCTGCTGAGGCGTTTGCTCGTTAACACGTTTGCTGTCAATCAATATGTCACCTGAAGTGACCTGTTCCAGGCCGGCAAGAAGACGCAGCGCCGTGGATTTGCCGCAACCGGATGGGCCTACCAGTACAACCAGTTCGCCGTCATCTACGGTCAGGCTGAAATTCTGCAGCGCCAGCGTGTCTTCATCAAACCGCTTGCTCACATGATCGAATTCAACCCTGGCCATCGTTCTGCCTTAACCCTTCACGCCGGTGGTCGCCACGCCTTTAACGAACCATTGCTGGAAGACAATAAAAACTATCAATACCGGCGAGACCATCATCGCGCCGAAAGAAAAAATATCGCCCCATTGCAACGGCGGCAAGGTATAAAAAGTTGCAATGCCCAAAGGCAGCGGGCGCACTTCTTCGCTGTGCGTAACCATCAACGGCCACAAGAAAGAGCCCCATTGTGTTAAAAACGTGAGTATCGCCACCGTGGCGAACACCGGTTTTGCATTGGGCGCAACTATGTAAAAGAAGATACGCCAGGGCCCTGCGCCATCTATACGCGCTGCTTCTTCGAGTTCCCTGGGTAAATCCAGAAAAAACGTGTAAAACAGATAAATGGAAAAGGCATTGGCGAT
>JAASSE010000228.1 GCA_021768055.1 Gammaproteobacteria bacterium
TAAGAACGAGCTGCCGTCGATGACCGTGTTCAAGGCTTTTATCGGCGTAGTACTTCTGATCGGATGGGTCGTCCTGATTCGCGCCACCATGGGTTCGCTCGGCGCCTTCGGTGTTGCCCTTGCTGTAGCATTTTTCGGCTTACTCACCTGGCTTATCTTCCAGGTATTCGGTCTTTCCGCAGACAGCCTGCGCGTTATCTCATACATTATCCTGATCATGGCAGCCAGCGTACTCAGCATCGGCGTGTCATGGTCACACGTGCGCCGCCGCATCAGCGGACAGGTTGACACCGACGAAGTTGAGCGCGATCTTTAACTAACCAGATGCCCGAACTTCCCGAGGTCGAAACCACGCGCCGTGGTATCGCGCCGCACATCAATAACCAGACGATTGAAAAAATGGTAGTACGCCAGCATGCAATGCGCTGGCCGATACCGAAGAACCTGCCGGCCAAAGTCAGCAAGCACAAAATCAACAGCGTAGACCGGCGTGGCAAGTACCTGCTGCTCAGACTCGACAGCGGTACCATCATTCTTCATCTCGGCATGTCCGGTAGCCTGAGAATATGCAGCCCGGATACACCCGTTGATAAACACGATCATGTCGATTTTGTACTAAACGGGAAAATACTGAGACTGCGTGATCCCAGGCGTTTCGGCGCAGTATTGTGGACAACACGTGACCCGGAAAAACATAAATTGATTGCACCGTTAGGACCTGAACCATTATCAGGCGCATTCAATGCCGACTATTTGTTTGAACACACGCGCAAGCGCACCGCTTCAATCAAGTCAGTGATCATGAACAGTCATATCGTCGTCGGTGTCGGCAATATCTATGCGTGCGAATCGCTCTACATTGCCGGTATTAACCCAAAGCGTAAGGCCGGCTCGTTGTCGTTGGCACGTTGCGAGAAACTGGTCGCGGCGATCAAGCAGGTACTGGATGCATCAATCAAACAGGGTGGCACTACCTTGCGCGATTTCATAAGGGAAGATGGCCAGCCGGGATACTTTGCACAGCAGTTGTTTGTCTACGGAAAGGCCGGTGAACCCTGCCCGCGTTGCGGAAGGCCGATCAAGCAGTTCACACAACAGCAGCGCTCGACATTTTACTGTACACGTTGTCAGAAATAATTTTTACCACAGTGACTCTGTAGCCATGTTTTTTCGTCGGCTGATATAATGCTATATCAAACATACAGGTTAACTTTTAAGAGAGCTAAACGATGAAGTTGCACAGGTTATTGCAAATAACACTAATCAGTGTAGTGCTCTATGGTTGTCCACAATTCGCGACGAAACCAGACCTGTCATTGGAAGGCCCCAAATGGGAACTGGTTGAGGTAGCCGGTAAACAGGTTCAGCAATATCTGGACCAGCGCAAACCCTATATCCAGTTTGATGCCGAAAACCGGCGCGCTGCAGGTTTTGACAGTTGCAATAATTTTTCCGGTGGTTATACGCTTGAAGGTAACAAACTAACTTTTGGCATGATGGCCTCCACAAAAATGGCCTGCCAGCATGTCATGCAACAGGAAGCTGCATTCAACGACATGTTGTCAACCACCAATGGCTACAGGATCAAAGGCAATAGACTCGAATTACTCAAAGACGGCCGCATACTCGGCCGCTTCCACGTTGTCAACTGAGTAATTACTGCGACAGCCTAGAAAGTGTAAACAAGCGTTACGGAAGTCTCGCGATCGTAGTTGGTGTTACCTGCCGGAACCACGTCAAGATACTTGACCGTGTGGCTAAACTTCATCGATAACCAGCTGTTTATTTTTGCCGTGAGCGCCGTTACCGATTTCCATTCTTCCTGGTCTTCACCATTTTCGTAGGTTATATCCTCGGTAAAGTTCGAGGTATCGGAGACTTTCCACAGGTACTTGCCGGCAAGCCGTATCAGCGACTCGTCATCGCTCGACGGTGCATTATCCACCTTGAAATTGCGGTGGCCGGGGCCGATTTCAACATCGAGTTCCATCGTGTCCGTATGCAACAGCCTGCGGCCGTAACCTACACTGACCTTGGCCTGGTATTCGAAGCCGCTGAACTTGTCATCCTCATAACTGACATTGGCGTACACATAATCATACTCGGTGAACTTGTAGTTCGATTGTGCGGTCAGCAACAACTTGTCTGCAGACTTGACGTCTCCGTCACTCGAGTCCAGTTTATTAACGTGGGCCGCATGCTTCCACTTGTCGATTTCGTAGGCAATATCGAACTTCAGGTTCAGTGTTTCTGTCTCGGTGTTGCCGGAAGTGGTGACATAACCAAGTTCGGCAGAACTGGTCCACGGGGATTTCTTTTCTTCTTCCGCTGCCCTTGCGTTAGTGGCTGTGAGCAACACTAGCAGCATCAGGAAGAAGGTTGCAGTTGAATTCATTTCATTTCCATTTTCCATTTATTATTCCATTTTTCATTTATTATTCGCCTGTTTTATCCATGTGCACATCCATCTGCGGATAGGGAATGGAAATGCCGTTTTCATCAAAGGCCAGCTTGATCTTTTCGTTGAGGTCAAATAACACGGACCAGTAATCGGCACTGTTGACCCACGGGCGCACGTTGAAGTTAACACTGCTGTCTGCCAGTTCACCGACGGCTATTAACGGTTCCGGGTCTTTCAAAATGCGTTCATCGGCAGCAATAATGCCCGCTAATATATCTTTGGCCTTGCGAATGTCATCGTCGTATCCGATACCGAATACCATGTCGATGCGGCGAGTATCGCGTGCAGAATAATTGGTAATAATGCCTTCGAATATCTGGCCGTTGGGCACGATGATTTCCTTGTTGTCACCGGTGCGCATTTTTGTAGTGAATATACCGATCTCTTCAACCACACCGGATGCACCACCGGCTTCTACATAATCGCCGTCAGTGAAAGGACGGAATACGATCAGCATCACACCGGATGCAAGATTCTGCAATGAACCCTGTAACGCCAAACCGATGGCAAGGCCGGCAGCACCGATTAATGCAATTAATGAGGTTGTATCAACACCCAGCTGATCAAGCGCTGCGATGATAACGAACAGCAGCAATAACGACTTGATGATCGAGTTGATGAAGTTGACAAGAATTGTATCCATCCTCGCCTTGATCATCAGTTTGCGGCTGAGGTTAACGATGACGCCAACAGCAAATTTACCGACGATGAATATCAGTATCGCGAAGAAGATATTCAATCCCCATGGGATAACATAGCTATCGATCATCTTGGTAATTTCTTCAGTGCTCAGCTGCAGCTCATCCATAATGACTCTCCCGCTTTATTGTTGTGCCTGGCGTTATGCAAAGGGCACAGATGATATCATACTGAACTGAGTCTCATATCAGCCCGGTAACAACACTA
>JAASSE010000038.1 GCA_021768055.1 Gammaproteobacteria bacterium
CGGTTCCGCCGTAGTGCTCGATGTCAACACAGGTGAGGTGCTGGCAATCGCGAACCAGCCTTCTTTTAATGTGAATGATCGCAGCCAGTTGCGTCCGGGCACAACCCGTAACCGTGCAGTCACAGATGTATATGAACCGGGTTCCACGATGAAGCCGTTGACCATAGCGGCCGCACTGGAAAGTGGCCATTGGCGATCGAATTACAAAGTGGAAACGGGACCGGGGCATCTGCGCGTGATGGGCAACACGATTCGCGATACGCGCAATTACGGTGACCTGGATGTCGGCGGCGTGATCATGAAATCCAGCAACGTGGGTGTGAGCAAGATTGCGCTGTCGCTCGAAGCCGAGCAGCAGTGGGAAATGTACCGCAGCCTGGGTCTGGGCATGGACACCGGCAGCGGTTTCCCCGGTGAAGCTTCCGGGCGCTTGTCGGTGAATGCCTTGAACAACGATTTCGAACGCGCCACGCTGTCATTCGGTTACGGTGTTTCGGTGACATCATTACAGCTGGCGCGCGCCTATGGGGCGATTGCATCCGGCGGCGTGCTCAAACCGATCAGTTTTATACACCAGGAGTCAGTGTCTGAAGGCGAGCGTGTGATGTCTACTGAAACGGCGCAGGCGCTGCGCAAGATGATGCAGAAAGTCGTCAGTGATAAAGGCACGGGCAGCCAGGCGCAGGTCGCCAACTACAGTGTCGCGGGCAAAACCGGTACCGTGCACAAGTTTACCGCGGGCGGTTATGCGGAGAACCGGTACCTGTCGATCTTTGCCGGCATGGTGCCGGCGAGTGATCCCGAGCTGGTGATGGTGGTGATGATTGATGAGCCGCGCAACGGCGAGCACTTTGGCGGCGATGTAGCAGCACCGGTGTTCAGTACCGTGATGGCGGGTGCGATGCGTTTGCTCGATGTACCGCCGGACATGGTGGAAAGCAGTCGGCTGGTGATGGATGGCGGTGCACAGCAATCAATGCAGCTGGCGTCGAAAGGGGGTCGCAGATGATGCCGGCACTGAAGCAACAGCGAGGTGTGTCGCTACAAACCCTGCTTGAAGGTCTGGTCGATCCCGTGGTGCTATCAGCGGTCGGCGAGATCCAGGTTACCGGTATCAGCCAGGACAGTCGCAAGGTTGCCGATAACGACATGTTCATTGCGGTGCGCGGCAGTGGTACCCACGGACTGAACTTCGCTGCCGATGCGGTCCGCGCCGGTGCCAGCGTGGTATTGTGGGATGAAGCGGATACTGACCTCGATGCCACTGCGGGCAAGATCGTGTACATCGAAGTCGATCAGCTGCAGCGCCGTGTCGGCGAGATCGCTGCACGCTTTTATAACAGGCCGTCTCAGCATTTGATGATGATGGGCGTCACCGGCACCGATGGCAAGACCTCGGTGAGCCATTTCCTGGCGCAGTGCATGGATACCGAAGCATCCCCGTGTGGTTTGCTGGGCACACTGGGTAACGGACTGATTCATGACTTGAGGCCGAGTGTGCTGACAACCGATGATGCCGTGCAGGTGCAGCATAGCCTGGCGCTGCTGGTTGATGAAGGTGCAGCTGCCGCAGTAATGGAAGTATCTTCACACGGGCTTGATCAGGGCCGCGTCAACGGCGTGAAGTTTGACACCGCGATTTTTACCAACCTGTCACAGGACCACCTGGATTATCACCAGACAATGGAACAATATTTTGCAGCGAAGGCCAGACTGTTTGAAGCAGACGGTCTCAGGTTCGCGGTGATCAATCTCGATGATCCATTTGGCAAGGAGCTGGCCAGCAGATACAGGGACCGATTGAAGGTCTGGGGTTACAGTCTGAATTCTAATGTAGACGATCTTCAACAGTATGCCGATTTTATTGTTCATGCGAAAAACATAATAACGATGCCGCATGGATTCGAGTTGAGCGTCGTCACGCCGAAAGGTGATGGTCATACCGTGCTGCCATTACTGGGGAAATTTAACGTTGCCAATGCGCTAGCCGTACTGACGGCATTGCTGGTGAACAATATTGAGTTTGATGAAGCGCTGAAACGCTTGCACAGAATCTCTACCGTTCCAGGACGTATGGAGCTGATTGAATTCGCAGACCGGCCGACCACGATCGTTGATTACGCACATACACCACATGGATTGGCTTCAGCCTGCCAGGCGGCGAAACAGCATTTCAATGGTGAGCTCTGGTGTGTGTTCGGTTGCGGCGGTGATCGTGACCGTGAAAAACGCCCCTTAATGGCGCAATCCGCCGAACGCCATGCCGATCATGTCATTGTTACCAGCGACAACCCGAGATATGAAGATCCGCAACACATCATTAATGAAATAGTGGCCGGCTTTGACAACGCAGCAGCGGTGACATCCATCATCGATCGTCGCGATGCCATCAGCGCGGCGATTCAGCAGGCAGCGGCGAATGACGTCATCCTGATTGCAGGCAAAGGCCATGAGTTGTACCAGATCATTGGCAGTAAATATGTTGATTTCGATGATCGCGTTGTCGTGCGATCCCTGCTAGGAGCGAAAGAATGATGTTGATGTCACAGGCGGCCACTGCTCTGAAAGGCAAACTGATTGGCGCAGACACATTATTCAGTGCGGTATCCAAGGATACGCGCGATCTTGCCGAGGGTGACCTGTACGTTGCGATTAAGGGTGAACGCTTCGACGGCCATGCTTTCGTCGAGCAGGCGAGTAATGCAGGCGCTGCAGGCGCACTGGTCAGCGAACAACAAGCTTCCGCGTTGCCGCAGATCCGGGTCGATGACACCTTGCGTGCTCTGGGTGAGCTCGCTGCCTACTGGCGGCGGCAATACAACGGCAAGCTGATCGGCATTACCGGCAGCAACGGCAAAACCACGGTGAAAGAAATGACGCGCAGCATTTGTGTGCAGGCGGCCGGTGCCGAGCACGTGCTGTCCACCATCGGTAATCTCAATAATGACATCGGCATGCCAATGACTCTGCTGCGTCTGCGCAAGCAGCATCTGTTTGCAGTGATTGAAATGGGTGCCAACCATCAAGGTGAGATCGATTACCTGACGCATATTGCGCGGCCGCATGTAGCGGTGATCAATAACTCAGGTCCCGCCCATCTGGAAGGCTTCGGTTCCATCGAAGGCGTTGCCCGGGCTAAGGCTGAAATCTATTCCGGCCTGGTGGATGAGGGCGTCGCGGTGATCAATGCGGATGATGATTATGCGGATTACTGGACTGAATTGTGCAGCCGGCTCGATGGTAATAAACGCATCATGAAATTTTCAATGCAGGACACATCCGTTGATGTGTTTGCGCGAGTGCTTGAGCGTAATGATGGCAGTGATATCGAGCTGATCACACCCGCAGGCAAAGGGCGCGTGCATATCGCTGTTCCCGGTGATCATAATATTATGAATGCGCTGGCGGCAGCGACGGTCACCTGTGCTCTCGACATCAAGCTTGAACACATCATTGCAGGCTTGAATGCATTTAGCGGTGTTGGCGGACGACTGGCAATTGCCAAATCAGCCAACGGCGCTCACATTATTAATGACACCTATAACGCCAATCCGATTTCACTGAAGGCGGCGATGCAGGTTCTGGCCAATCATGATGCCGACAGCTGGCTAGTGCTGGGTGACATGGCAGAGCTAGGCGAGGAAACAGAAATGCTGCACCGCGAGGCAGGTAAACAGGCACGTGCACTGGGCATAAAACATTTACTCGCGACCGGTGATGCTAGCCGTTTTGCTGTTGAGGCGTTCGGTGAAGGCGCGGCATTTTATGCGGACCGTGAGCAGTTAATTGATGCGCTCGAACAGGGTATCAACGCTGATTCCGTGGTGCTGGTCAAAGGTTCGCGCAGTATGGCGATGGAAACAGTGGTCGATGCGCTTTCAGGTGAAACGAAATCCGGGGGCCTGCACTGATGCTGTTGTCATTGACCGAATTCCTCGAACAGTTTCACAGCGGCTTTAACGTCTTCCAATACCTGACGCTGCGCGCAATACTCGGCACCATTACCGCACTGGTGATATCACTGATTATTGGACCGTCGATGATACGCAAACTCACCAGCTACAAGATAGGTCAGCAGGTCAGGGACGATGGCCCGCAGACACATTTGACCAAGGCCGGTACACCGACCATGGGCGGTTCACTGATTTTGATTTCAATCGCGATAAGTACCTTGTTGTGGAGTGACCTTGGTAACCAGCACATGTGGATCGTGCTTATCGTGACCCTGTTATTTGGTTTGATTGGCGGAATAGATGACTACAAGAAACTGCTGTACGGCAATTCAAAAGGCCTTTCGGCAAAAGCCAAGTATTTCTGGCAGACCGTGTTTGGCCTGGGTGCTGCCATCATAATTTATCGGTTGGCCGAGACGCCAATCGAAACAGCACTGATCATGCCGTTTCTGAAAGATGTTGCCATTGAAATGGGTGTGTTCTTCGTTGTCTTTACCTACTTTGTGATCGTTGGTTCCAGCAATGCTGTCAACCTGACTGACGGACTGGATGGGCTGGCGATCATGCCCACGGTTATGGTCGGCGGTGCGCTGGGTGTATTCGCCTATGCCGCCGGCCATTCGACATTCTCAAACTATCTCGGCATTCCGTATGTTGCCGGCGTTGGTGAACTCACCATTTTCTGCGGCTCACTGGTTGGCGCGGGCCTTGGTTTTCTCTGGTGGAACACTTACCCGGCGCAGGTATTCATGGGTGACGTCGGTGCCCTGGCACTGGGTGCGGCACTGGGCGTGGTCGCAGTACTGGTGCGCCAGGAGATCGTGTTGCTGATCATGGGTGGCGTGTTCGTGATGGAAACCGTGTCAGTTATTTTGCAGGTCAGTTCATACAAGCTGACCGGCCGGCGTATCTTCCGCATGGCGCCGTTGCACCATCATTTTGAATTAAAGGGCTGGCCGGAACCCAGGGTGATTGTCCGCTTCTGGATCATTACCGTGGTGCTGGTGTTGATCGGTCTGGCTTCATTGAAGATACGTTAACAGGATTATGTTTCAGACAGGTAACAGGAAACAGGCTATGACAACACAGAAAAGTGATGCACGTGCATATACCCTGGTTGTTGGTCTGGGCAAGACCGGCCTGTCCGTGGTGCGCTATTTACATGAACTCGGCGAACCCATGATCGTTGTTGACAGCCGCGACATACCACCTGCATTGAGTGAATTCAGGTCTTCATTCGATGATGTGCCGTTACATACCGGACAATTCGATCCGCAGTTGTTTATCAATGCGCAACGCATCGTGGTCAGCCCGGGCGTACCCCTGTCCGACCCGGCGCTGCAGCAGGCGCGTAACAATGGTGTCGAAATCAGCGGTGATATCGATCTGTTTGCACACGAAGTTACTGCACCCGTGGTGGCCGTTACCGGCTCCAACGGCAAGAGCACGGTTACCACACTGCTCACCTGCATGGCAGAGCAGGCCGGCAAGCAGGTCGTCGCGGGTGGCAATATCGGCCTGCCCGCACTGGACCTGTTGCAACAGCCGAAGGAATTGTATGTGCTGGAATTGTCCAGCTTTCAGCTGGAGACGTTGCACCGCTTGCCTATGGCTGCAGCGGTAGTGCTCAATGTCATTGAAGATCATATGGACCGTTACCCCGACGTGAATGCCTATGCGTTGAGCAAGCAGGCCATTTACGAGCATGCCGCACATGCGGTGATCAATCGTGACGATGTACTGGTCAGCAAGATGCAGACAAACGGCGACAGGGTATCGGGCTTTACACTAGGCGTACCGCAAAGCGGTGACTTTGGTGTGTGCGAGCAGGACGGTCAACAGTACATCTGCCTCGGTGACGAGTTGTTATTAAAGACTGCTGAACTCAAGATTCGCGGTCGGCACAATATTGCCAATGCGCTGGCTGCACTGGCGCTGGGTCACAGCATACAACTGCCGATGGATGCCATGCTGGCCGCATTGAAAAACTTCAGCGGCCTGCCGCACCGCACCCAATGGGTGGCCGAGATCAACGGCATCAACTGGTTCAATGATTCCAAGGGCACCAATGTGGGCGCGACTCTGGCCGCGATCGACGGCCTGCCGGGCCAGCACGTATTGATCGCCGGCGGCCAGGGCAAGGGCGCCGATTTTTCACCGCTGAAAGCGATTTCCGAACAACGCCTGCGTGCTGCGGTGCTGATCGGTGAAGATGCCAACAGCATTGCACAGGCCTTGCCCAACAGTGTGCCGGTCAAGTATGCCAATTCCATGCAGCAGGCTGTCGAGCTTGCCGCTGAACTGGCCGAGCCCGGCGACAATGTATTACTGTCACCGGCCTGCGCCAGCTTCGACATGTTCCAGGATTTTGAACAGCGTGGCGATGCGTTCATTGCAGCGGTCAGGGAGATGCAGTCATGAGCATCACCGTACCGGTCAAGCGCGTGGTACCAACGCTGAAGCGCAGTGCCGATTCCAGGCTGGACAAACTGGACTGGACCTTGGTGGTGGTGAGTGTGGCCCTGCTTGCGATCGGCCTGGTGATGGTGACGTCTGCATCGATCAGCGTAGCGGACCGCAACCTGTCAGCACCGTTTTATTACATGCAGCGCCAGGCTGTTTTCATCCTGCTGGGTATTTTCGCTGCCTGGCTGGTATACCAGATGCGCCTGGTGCAATGGGAAAAATCCGGCATGGCCCTGCTGGGATTCTCTCTGTTCCTGCTGGTACTGGTGTTGGTTCCCGGCGTGGGCAAGGAAGTCAACGGCAGTACGCGCTGGATACCGCTGGGTTTCTTTAATCTGCAGGTCTCCGAAGCAGTGAAACTGTTTCTGATCATTTACGTCGCCGGTTACCTGGTGCGTCATGGTGAATCGGTACGCACATCGATCGCCGGTTTTATCAAGCCCATGTTGATGGTCGGGCTGGCTGCACTGCTGCTGTTGCTGGAACCGGACTTCGGTGCCACCGTGGTCATCATTGGCACCGTGCTCGGCATGATGTACCTCGGTGGTGTGCGTTTTACCCAGTTCGCTGCGTTCCTTACTTTGTTTGGAGCGGCCGCATTCCTGCTCGTGGTGTCGTCACCTTACCGTCTGGAGAGGCTGACCTCGTTCATGAACCCGTGGGCAGATCCTTTCGACAGCGGCTTTCAGCTGACCCAGTCGCTGATCGCGATCGGCACCGGCGGCTGGTTCGGCACCGGGCTCGGTGGCAGTGTACAGAAACTGTTTTACCTGCCCGAGTCGCATACCGACTTTCTGTTTGCGGTGCTGTCCGAAGAGCTGGGTTTCGTCGGTGTGTGCACGGTGATCGCGCTGTACACCGTGTTGTTTTACCGCGCCACGCGCATTGCGCTGCAGGCAGAAAAAAGTGGCAACCGGTTTGCGGCCTACCTCGCTTACGGTATCGGTATCTGGCTGGGGCTGCAGGCGGTGATCAACATGGGCGTCAACATGGGCATGCTGCCGACCAAGGGTTTGACATTGCCGTTGATGAGTTACGGCGGCAGCAGCCTGATCATCTGCTGCATGTCGATCGGTCTGCTGCTGCGCATACATTATGAATGCAGTTTTTATTCGCGCCAGGCGGTGAGTCGCTATGAACGCAGGCCGGTATCCAGAGGCAAGGGGGTGTACGCATGATGTCGATACGCCCGGTAC
>JAASSE010000229.1 GCA_021768055.1 Gammaproteobacteria bacterium
CCTGCCGCGATCGTCGAAAACTGATACCCGGCTTCGATGGTGAAGTGCGTGAAGGCGACCTGCGCGATCCTCATTATCTTGACCGCGTGCTCACCGGCGCGGACATCGTGTGCCACTGCGCGGCCTGGACCTCGCTGTACGGGCATCGAAAAGAGTCTGAAGAGCTGTTTCTGCAACCCAGCCTTGACCTGATCGAGAAAGCACTGGAATGGAAAGTGAAACGCTTTGTCTTTATCAGTACGACCAGTGCGGCCGCACCCAAATACTCGGCCGATGCAATGAACCCCGGCATCCCCCACCGCTACTGGCCACACCTGAACAACGTGATCAGGATTGAAAACGCGATGCGTGACAATATGCACCGCGGTATGTCGATGGCGGTGCTGCGGCTGGGTCTGTATGCCGGTGAACGTTACGGCATTGGTGTTCTGCCGATTCTGCTGCCGCGACTGCAGACACGCCTGGTGCCCTGGGTCGCCGGCGGTAAAACCACGCTACCGATTATCAGCGGCAAGGATGTGGGACAGGCGATCGTGCGTGCTGCGGTTGCACCTGGGCTGGCATCCTATGAGGCTTTTAATATCGTCGGCCCTGAAAAACCGACCACGCGCGAAGTCATTAGCTATATCTGCGACAACTTCAACTATCCCAAGCCCTGGTTCAGCGTACCGTTTCCAGTAGCGTTCGTGTTCGCCTGGCTGATGGAACTGCTGAACAAAATCGTGCCCTGGGAGCCGATGGTAACGCGCAGCATTATTCATTTACTTGAAGAGACCCATGCGACCAATGACAAGGCCCGCGAACGTCTGGGTTATGCGCCCGAGATTCACTGGAAGGAAGCGATTCACGGTCAGATCGAGGCGATGAAGCGCAACGAGTTCAAGGGCATGAAGATGCATCGGCCGCATAAGCCGATGGAGGTGAATAGACATGATAAATGAAATGTCTTATTCGTCCTTCGACAGGCTCAGGACGAACGGGACAATATTAAAACAGCTTAAGGAGATCCCTCGTCGCATTTTCCTTGTAATAGGAAAATACTCTGTCGGGATGACATGAAAACTGGATCCCGGCATGCGCCGGGATGACGATATAGAGAATTAAACTGGGATGACGAGAAAAAAATTAAACCGAGATGACGGTAAGAGAATTCACTCGGGATAACAACCATATAAAAAGGCGGGCAATGCCCGCCTTTGGTCGTTAAGTTTTATATCCTGTTACCTGTTTATCCAATACTGTATTGGCGGTTCAGGTAGAACTGTTCGTACTGGTCAGCCGGCAACGCCTTGCTCCAGTAGAAACCCTGTCCCAGCTGGCAGCCCAAACCTTTGAGCATCTGCAACTGGCGATCGTTTTCAATACCTTCGGCCAGCAGGCGCAGTTTCAGACCACGGGTAAGACCAGCGATCGCTTCCACGATGGCTGTATTTTCTCTACTGTCCGGCGTGCCTTCGACGAACCTACGATCAATCTTGACGATATTGACCGGGAAGTCTTTCAGATAAGCGAGTGACGCAAACCCGGTACCAAAATCATCCAGCGCAATCGTCATGCCCATGTTGCTGAGGATATTGAGTGAAGCTTCCACATCACCCATATTGTCGATCAGGGTGCCTTCGGTGATCTCAACTGCGAACGACGATGCATCCAGATCATTCTCATGGATCACTTCCTTGAACAGCGCGACAAGATCCATATCACGGAACTGGCGCGGCGAGAGATTGATGGAAACATTCTGGTTTTCCAGGCCCTCGCTCTGCCACAGCTTTAACTGTTTCGCTGCAGTACGGATGGTCCATTCACCCATGGGAACAATCAGGCCGCAGTCTTCCGCCAGCGGGATAAAGTCGTTCGGCTTGATGATGCCTTTTTCAGGGTGCTCCCAGCGCAGCAGGGCTTCAACGCCGATGATTTCATTCTTGTGAATGTCGATGGTTGGCTGGTAATGAATGACAAATTGCTCTTCTTCCATCGCCTTGCGCATGCTGTTTTCCAGCTCCAGCCTTTCCATTGCGTTAACGCTCATTTCAGGCTTGTAGAACTGGAAGCAATGGCGGCCGTTTTCCTTGGCGCGGAACATCGCTGTGTCTGCATTCTTCAGCAAGGTACGCGCATCATCACCATCTTCGGGGTAAATCGCGATACCGATACTGGCACCGGTAAAGGTTTCCTGGTCGTCCAGGCGAACATTGTGTTCGAGTATGGTTGACAGGTTGTCGGCGATCGATATTGCATCATCATAACCATCGATGCCTTCGACAATCACTGCAAATTCATCACCGCCCAGGCGCGCGACTGTATCGGCACGGCGTAATGAGCGTGACAGCAACTTACCCACTGCCTGGATTAGCTTGTCGCCGGCTTCATGTCCAAAGGAATCATTCACCAGTTTGAAGTCATCCATATCAACCAGCAGCAATGCCAGTGAGTCACGATGACGCGCAGCACGCTCTATGGAATGTTCGAGGCGGTCTGCAAACAGCAGACGGTTCGGTAAATTGGTCAGGGTGTCGCGGTAAGCCAGCAACTGCACCTTGCGTTCCGCGACCACGGCGGCAACGACAGAACGGACACGGTGCTTGAGCACGGCCCACTTGATCGGCTTGGTGATGAAATCAATGGCACCGACATCATAGGCGCGCTCAACGGAAACATCATCATCGAGGCCGGTGATCATCATCACGGGTACGTCTTTGTGGCCATTGTCCTTGAGCTGCTTGCAGGTGGTGAAACCATCGATGCCGGGCATCACTGCATCGAGCAGTACCAGGGCAGGATGGTGCTTTTCAACAGCCTTGATGGCTTCGATGCCATCGGCAGCTTCCACGATATCGAAATCCTCTGATTCGAGCACATGGCGAATCATCAAACGGATGGATGGATCGTCGTCAGCGAGGACGACAACTGGGCGTTCTTCGTATTTCTCAGTATCGTCAAAAAGTGAGACTACGTTGGACATACAGAACCTCTAAGTGAATGTTTTTCTTAAAAAAATAAACTCGTATATTTATTACACGAGTGTAGTCTCAACTCACCGGTTCTGCATGATTTTGCAGAAAAATATAGTTATATTTATCGCGTATTTTACCCCCTCTGAACCCTGTAAAAGTGCCGCTTGTCGGTTTTTATTTCAGGCTCTTACTGACCAGTTCAAACACGTCCGGGGACAGTCCTGGAAGCCGGCCCAGGCGCTCCAGTTCGGCCCTCATCAGGCCCTGTGCAGCCTCGCCGAAACGGCGCCAGCGCGTCAGCGGCGACAGCAGGCGTGCCGCAATCTGTGGGTTCAGCTGGTTCAGTTTCTCGACAGATTCGCCCAGCAGGCGGTAACCCTCCCCGCTGGCATCATGGAAACAC
>JAASSE010000230.1 GCA_021768055.1 Gammaproteobacteria bacterium
GAGGTGTCGCGACTGTATAACCGACTGGTTCTGCCTTTTGTTTCTGTGCATCCTGTTTTTCATCGTCGTTAACCTTACTTATGGGAGGCATCGCATCGATGAAAAGGTCCGGTGATGCTGATGCAAGCATCACTCCAGGATGTACTTCATCCGCATCCTCTATCGCATTCACCTCTTCTGTCGTAGTTTCAGGTGCGGCCCCGTTGTTCTCCAGTTCAGGCGCAACTGCAGGTGCGCGGTGTACTGACGGATCAAGGAATTTTGCGACACACTTGAGGCCTGCCGGGATTCGGTTATCGGGATTGGGCATTACCATCCTTACGCCAAAGGTATTACTGGCTGTATCACCCATGCGGTCAACTATGGTGACTTCGCCGGTCAGTGATTCAGCTGAATCGAACTCCGGTACAATCTCGGCCATCATGCCGGGCTCGATCTTGCCGAAATTATCCATCGGTACGATGGCTTCTATGACCAGTGGGTCGAATTGCGCCAATCGCAGGATCGCCTGGTCTTCAACGTACTCGCCCTTGTATTTATATGTATCCAGCACGAAACCGTCGAACGGTGCCCTTATCGACTTTTGCCTGAGCTGTTCACTGGCACGTTGAAGCTCCAGCTTGCGAACGACCGCGAGCTCCTCGGCCTGCTTCACCTCCAGTCGGGACAGTTTTGCTTCACGCTCGGCTTCTTCGGTTACGTCGGCGGATATGACCTCCTTTTGATACAGGGCATCGAGACGTGACAGCCGTCGATTGTCATATGTCAGGTTGGTCTCGCCGATACTGATCTCGGACTGTGTGCCGGCACGGTAGTGGGCAAGTTTCACATTCGCACGTTCTACACCGGCATCGAGCTGGGCGACAACCTGGCCAGCGGTAACTTGCTGGCTTCGCTCCACCAGCAGGGTGTCAATGACACCGGGGACCGGGCTGGCGAGATCCACAACCTTGTTCGGGTTAACAACGCAGTCAACAGCAGGGATCTGAGTGTATGTGAACGAGGAATCCTCAGCCACCACCTGGAAGCTCATGGCAAAACTTGCCATGAACAGAGTTAACTGCCCAAATGTAGACCAGCCGATTTTTTCGCCTAAATCAGCTGGTCCTGTCTTATGCGCTTTTTTCATGATATTCATATAGTTAAATATCTTCTTTATCCTAGTTTTTATAGCATCAAACCCGATATTTGGTAGAGTTTAGTCAGACAAAAGGTGCATGGAACCTGATCTGGTTCAGCCAGCCCAAAAGCTGTTTTCCGAGCGCTTCCGGCTCATGGATAAAGCGCACGTGAATACGCTGTCCGAGGTGCTTGCCCGAGGCCGTTTTCACCGGCAGTGCAAGCTCGAGCTGGAAGATATTCGAGATCGTCCGCACCCCCTGCTCGTCCCTGGCGTCCACGGCAATATCGCCCCCTGCACCCGAGCCGAGCAGCCTGCTGGGCAAGCGGTCAGTCGCCTGTGGCACTTCCCGTAGCAACTGTGCAGTATGTGTCTCACCAGGCCGGCCGCTTAGCTTGACCTGGACCGTTCGCGACTGCCTGCGTACGCGGTCGATATCGGACTGGTGAACGACGACTCGGGCTGTCACCTGATCCGGGTCAGCGATATATCCAATCACTTCACCTCGGCGGAAAAATCGGCCGGGCAGATCACTCGACAGCGGCAAACAGACCACACCGGGTACTGCACTGGTCACCTGCAGTCCTGTTATCTGGGCCTCGATATCTTCCAGTTCGGCCTCCAATGTCGAAACCCTTGCTTTCAGACTCTCGGACTTTGTTCTGTCCTGCAGCAACATATCCTTCTGCCGGGCACGTGCTTCTTCAAGCCTGGCGAGTACTACATCACGCTGGGTTTCCAGTTCGATATTCTCGAGCTGTAACACTGTTTCACCTGGCGCTATACGGTTGCCATCTTCACTCAGGATGCGGGTGACGATGCCGTCAGTACCGGCGCGGATATAGGCATTCTCGGGCAGGCTGACTATGCCCTCGGCGTAAGTACTGTTGCCCGCTGGCACCAGCAAAGCAGCAGTGATGACGATGAGAAACACACTGACGACCGAACCCAACCTGCCAAGCCTGTTTGCTGCCGCTGCTACGGGTATCAGTCGAATAAAACCGCGAACCACGGGGTAGATAATCTGCGCGATCACGGCCCAAAGGGCGAGCACGAAGCCAATGATGAAAAATTTTCCTGCCACCCAGAGTGCTATGAACAGACTGATAAACACGCGATAAATAGCTGCACCGATACCGTAGGTAATCAACCATTTTTGCTCGCCTTTTGCTGTAACAGGCGTGGGCAGTCCTTGGATATTCAGCACATGGCGCTTGAACAAATAGCCGAGGTATTGCTGTGAACGTGTGCCAAGATTGGGTATCTGGATCAGTTCGTTCAGGATGTAGTAGCCATCGAAACGCAACAGCGGGTTCCCGTTGAAAATTATTGTAGAAATACCGCCGATAATGACAATATCGAAAGCCATGTCATGCACTGCACCGGGTTCCGTATTGACCCACACCAACAGCGCGATGGATGCCAGAAATATTTCGACCATGATGCCCGCGGCACTGACCAGTATCCGGCGATGCCTTTCACTGAAACCGTGTGCAGCCGAACTGTCTACGTAAGGCACCGGGAAGAAAACCAGCAGCATAATACCCATCTCCCGTACCGGCCCTCCCCAGGCACGAGTAAAACAAGCATGTCCGAACTCATGCAATGCCTTGACCAGGGGGTAAAGCAGCCAGTACCAGAGGAAGTTCATGGGATCTGCAAAACGTGATTCACCGTGTTCGACCAGTTGCGGCCAGTGCAGCCAGGCGGTGACAAGTGCAACAACCAGCAGAACCGCCCAGATCAGTGCGGTCACTTTATTCAGCAGGGGCTTGTAATAACCTACCGTTCTCTCGAGCAAACGGTCTGGATTGAACAAGGGAAAGCGGACTGCAAAGGGCCGCAGCCATGAGTTCATCGCGGGCTTCTGTCTACCCGTTTGCCCATCAGCTGCATTGCTATCACCTTCGATGGCATCCGGCATCAACAGGTCGTTTGCCTTCAGGTTGGCGACCAGGAGAACGATATCCTGCCGTGATATGTCCTGACCGGTCTGCTGTTGCGCTTCAACCACGGCCTGTTCAACGCTGCGTGTACCATCGAGCAGGTGTAAGAACTGTTCAACGCTGGCACTGCAGCGAAAATACGTTTCATCACGCTGGTCAGCGATGATCAGCCAGGGTTCACCACGATAGTGGTGCTGGTTAAATTCAAGTGATGCGCGCAGGCGCAGCTTCAGCCCGGCGATGTGCTGCCAGGCATCGTCAACCATGGCAGTGGGTTTCTCCTGTATCAC
>JAASSE010000231.1 GCA_021768055.1 Gammaproteobacteria bacterium
ATGTGCCTTCGCCTGTGAAAAATCCAGAGCACCTTCAGTCATTTCCTTTTGTGCACCCAGCCCATAGTTCATCGGGCTGATTCTGTTCGTTACATAACTTGCCTTGCGCGCATCGATCCATTCGCCATTACGATAATCTGTCACCCAGATTTCGGTACGTGCTTCATGTTTCCATGGCTGATTATCCAGCCAGATCACGGCACAACCGATATCATCAAATTTGTACAGGTCGGTCTTCTCTCCTGCCGGAGCACCGCGTACCTGTGCGGCATAGTGACGATCACCCAGAGCCATGTTACAACGTGCACAGGTTTCACGGTCCCAGCGAACCTCACCCGGGCCGGTGACATCTTCCGGTGTGCAGGCAATGAGCACAACAAATAGAATACCAAGGAAGATCTGATTAAGTCCGTTCGCCCTGAGCTTGTCGAAGGGTCGTGAACATAAATGAATAATATTGAAAAGTCCTCTGTTCATGGTTCGACAGGCTCACCACGAACGGAGGGCATAATCAGATCTTCCCTAGACAATATGTGCTTTAACATCTGTATCATCTGCTTTTGTGTTTTCATCCAGTTGTATTCCTTTTAACAATGCTGCATAACGTGACAACACACCGAGAAAGCGCAGCCGGTCTGGACCTGCGATTTCACCGCGCCAGACACGACCGTCTTCACTGTCAACAAAACCCCATTCACGGATGGTTTCAGCAAACGCGGAATCGGCACGGTTCAGTGTCAGACAGCAGTCCAGCACGCTGGTCAGGTCGATCTGGTCAGCAACATGATCGTCGAGCACGACATTGCCCTGATCGAGTTCGATCACGCGGTTGACCAGTGCTGCTACTTCGTCCAACCGATGGCTGGAAATGATCATTGCTGCATGCTGCTGTTTTTCCGCGAGCAACTGAAAAAAACTGTGCCTGGCTTCGGGATCGAGGTTGGCGGCTGGTTCATCCAGCACCAGCAGGTCGGTATCACGACCCAGTGCAATACTTATCAACAGCTTCTGTTTCTGACCGCCGGAGAGTTTATTGAACGGCCGATGTGTTATCTGTTCAACATCTAATCCAAGCTGGCTGCATATTTCCACCATGCTCTGCGGATTCGAATCACACACGCCTGCGGCAAACTTGATCAACTGCCCTACCGGCATTTTCAACGGCGGTGACAACTGTGGCACAAAACCAATACGCTTCAGTACCTCGGTTCGATGTGCACCCGGCTCAAGGCCATCGATCGTGATCGAGCCCTGAAAATTGTATTCGCCCAGCAGGCAGCGAATTAGTGTTGTCTTGCCGGCACCGTTGGAACCTACCAGTGCAATGCGGTCGCCATGGTTAACATCAAGGTCAATGTTGTTCAACACACTGACTCGACGGAACTGCTTGCTGACCTGTTTAATATTAATCATCTCAGCAGTTGCCCCAGACCCTTGAATTCAAGATTGAGCGAGTTTGTCGGGCAGGCATCGACACAACGGCCGCAGTGGGTGCAGTCGGCACCGATGAACAGGTCTGCCTCGGTAGCGCGCCCTTTCACGACCACATCCAGCACATGCGGTACTTCGCATACTTTCTTGCACTCTGCTTCATGGAAGCAGGTAGACAGGTTATAGGTTACTTTCAGTGGTGAAACCGCACCGACCAGGCCGTAAGTCAAGCCGATCGGGCACGCATAACGGCACCACGCACGTTTTGAATAGAAGATCTCGAACAACAGCAGCGTAACAACCCATACCAGTGCAATACCCGGACCATAGATCAGCGCCCTGCTCAATATGCCTGTCGGTGAAATGGTTTCGAACACCGTGTAGCCGGTAACAACTGCAAGTACAGCGAAAACAATCCAGAACACCGTTCGCACCCTGCGATCAAACGGGTGATCCTTGACGATTTTCTTTTTCGCCAGGTAATCGTGTGCCATCTCCGCCCATTCGGCGAGCAAGTGATAGGGACAGACCCAGGAACAGAACGTGCGCCCGCCCAGCAGCCACCACATGATCAGTACCGTGATGGTACCGATCATCAAGTTGATCAACACTTCCTTGTAAGCCAGCATCACCTGCAACGCGGAATTTAAATCCGCCATGTGAAAACCGACGAAACGTGACGCCGTGAGCGCGCCTTCCAGCATCTGGATATCGAGCTGGTAGGAAACCACGAACAACAGATTAACCAGGATCAGCACGGTCCAGCGTCGACGTCGCCATTTTTCCGGTGTCTTGTGCTGGGCCTTGTGCGCCAGTTCGATATAGATGGACTCGATGCGGCTCTTGTCGGCCCGCTGTTCCGCATGAAGAGCTTTTGCTTCCGGCGTGTAATCTTCCGACGTGGGCTTTTTCGGGTCTGCACCCAGCAGCACGGCGACTGACTTGATCAGATGCTTCATGCCACCATCCCCCTGCTTTCAGTACCGTCCATAACGATCACGGCCGGCTCCGGCGGACAGATCATTTCACAGACACCGCAACCGACACAACCATCAAGTATCACCGGTCGTTTGCGCACTATACCGTCATCGCTGGCAATGGTTTCCAGCTTGATCGCATGTTGCGGCGGACACTGGTTTGTATCGCCCGATGGTGGTTTGCCTGCCTCACACTGGGCGATACGTATCTCGATCGGACATTGCCTTACACACAGGTCACAGAGCTCGAGATCATAAGGATACTCACTGACCCTGATCGGGTTCCAGCGGTCGATGTCTTCATAACGCAGCTTGCCCTTGAACGCAGGTCCACGCGCCTGTCCTTTGAAGCCCTTACCCTGTACAGCCAGGCACTGTCGCTCATTGACTACGCGCGCAATAGCCATATCGGTCTCATGTGGATAGTTGATATCGTGCGTCAACGCACCTGTCGGACAGGCGAGTACGCATTGCAGGCCATCGCAGGAAAAGTCGCAAGCCTGTTTGCGCGTGTCGATATAGGGCGCACCGATGCCGAATCCTTCATCAAGGTCGGCCAGTTCGATCGCATTCACCGGGCATACCTGCACGCACTGCCCGCACTTGATACAGGACGATAGAAACGGGTGCTCTTTTAATGCACCGGGCGGCCTGATGCGCTTGTGCCAGCGGGAAACCACAGGTATGTACCCGAGCAGCGCTGCGCCTACAACACCAACACCCAGAACCACCGTGCGCAGGAACTTCCTGCGGGCCTTCTGCTTACCACGTAATGTTTTTTTCTGTTTGGCCATCAGTGTTAGATATAAACCTTATCTGCCCAGACTTTCGCGCAATAAATCCAGCGAATCCCTGACCTGCGCTTTTTCTTCGACCAGTGCCAGTGTCCTTTGTTTGGAAGGTCGCTCGTCACGAACAAGAAGGACTGGCTCGGTAAATGGCGCAAGC
>JAASSE010000232.1 GCA_021768055.1 Gammaproteobacteria bacterium
CGGTCTTTAAAGCCTATGATTATCCGGAGTTATCGAGGAGGATAACGCAAAAAGAATATATAAAGGTTGTAAACAAAGCAAAAGACCTGGGGCTTACAAATCTTGATATTCAGGGATATTGGTGGCTGGAAAGTTAAATACGTTTTATTCGAGTAATAGGGGACAGACAATACATAAGGTGCCGGAGGGGTTAATTTTTATCCAGTTGAGAATTTGATTATAGAATAATCCCTCCGGCACCTTTATTTTTAACCCGAAAGCGCTCAAAGCGCCTGTTTTTGATTACGACCTTCAAGGCAGGATTCCACCTGCTCCCTGTCCAGGCTTTCATTTTTTTCCAACGTCTGAATCAGGCTTTCAAGCTGTGTGTGCTGCTGGCGTATCAGTTCAAGCGCCCGGTCTTCGGCATCTTTCAGCAGCTGCTTCACCGCATTATCCACCGCCTGGGCGGAGCTTTCGGAAAAGCGCCGCGGTTGTGCGATCTCCCGTCCCAGGAACGGATGTTCCTCACTGTCACGCAGGTCTACCGGGCCGATCTCCTTCGACATGCCCCAGCGTGAAACCATGGACCGTGCCAGGGCGGTAGCCTGTGCAATATCATCATCTGCACCCGAACTCACGGTACCGAGCAGTTCCTGCTCCGCACACCTGCCTCCCAGCATCACCGCCAGTCGATCCTGCAGATAATCCTCGGGCAAGGTATGGCGCTCCTGTTCCGGTAGCTGGTGCGTCACCCCCAGTGCCCGGCCGCGCGGAATGATGCTGACCTTGTAGATGGGATCGGCATGGGGAAGATAATAAGCCACCAGTGCATGCCCCGATTCATGCACGGCGAGGCGGTGGCGTTCTTCGGGCTGGATAGCGAGGGTGCGTACGGTGCCCAGCAATAATTTGTCGCGCGCATCGTCAAAGTAGCGCATTGTGACTATTACCTCTTTATCACGCGCGGCAAGCATGGCGGCCTCGTTCACCAGGTTTTTAAGGTCGGCGCCGGAAAAGCCCGGTGTTCCCGCGGCAATGTCCTCCAGGTTGACATCATCCGCCAGCGGCACCTTGCGCGTGTGCACTTTCAGTATCGCTATGCGGTCGTTGCGGTCGGGCAGTTCCAGCACAACATGGCGATCAAAACGGCCGGGCCTGAGCAAGGCCGGATCGAGCACATCGGGGCGATTGGTGGCCGCCAGGATAATCACTGCCTCGTGGCCGCTGAAACCGTCCATCTCTGCGAGGATCTGGTTCAGGGTCTGCTCCCGCTCATCATGGCCACCGCCAAGACCGGTGCCGCGGGTGCGCCCGATGCTGTCGAGCTCATCGATGAAGATGATCGACGGCGCGTTTTTCTTCGCTTCTTCAAACAGGTTGCGGACACGTGAAGCGCCGACGCCAACAAAAACCTCGATAAACTCGGAGCCGGAAATGGAATAAAAACGCACCCCGGCCTCACCGGCCAGCGCTTTTGCCATCAGGGTCTTGCCGGTACCCGGCGGCCCCATCATCAGCACACCGCGAGGCACTTCTGCGCCCAGCTTGCGAAACTGTTCCGGGCTTTTCAGAAATTCGACCAGTTCGGTTACTTCCCGCTTGGCGTTTTCCTGCCCGGCGACATCATCGAATGTGGTTTCGGGTATCTCGGCCGCCTGTGCATGGCGGCTGAGGAATTTACCGAGCTCTCCCTTGCTGCCCAGTCCGCCGCTAATTTGCCGCTGGGTGCGACGGATGATCCAGATCCAGAAAGCGATGATCAGCAGCCAGGGCAGGAAACTAATTATGAAGGCCATGATGCCTGGCTTATCTTCGGCCGACAAAACCTTGACATCGACCTGGTGCTGCTCCAGTGCCGGTAACAGCGTGGCATCATCCATAACCGGCAGGCGAGTGGTAAAGCGCATGGCGTATTCTTCATTAGGCCCGATTGACTGCTCCGAGTGCAGTTCGCCCTGGACATCGAGACCGCGCATGACCACCGATACGACCTGGCCTTCGTTCAGCAGCGCCTTGAAGCGGGTATAGGTGATTTCGTAGACGGGCTCGACCGGCTGCGTCTGGCGCAGGTAATAGCTGGCGATATAGGCCAGGGTGGCAAACAAGGCCACTACCAGCCAGATGTTGGCTATCAGGTTCTGTTTTGGCGTGCGCTGGGGCATTCGACCTCCCTATGCATGTTTATATTGCCTATGTGACCGGGAAAACTAAAGGGAAGCTATCAAATAAATGGGGTCAGACTCCATTTACTTGAGGCTCGTGAGTATACTATTGAGCGATTAATGTAATTAAAAGACAAGCTTCATCAATGGAATACCGCAAACTCGGCAATACCGATATCGACGTCAGCGTGATATGTCTCGGCACCATGACCTGGGGCGAGCAGAACACACAGGAGCAGGCGTTTGAGCAAATGGACTACGCACTCACGCAGGGTGTGAACTTCTTTGATACCGCTGAGCTGTATGCGATTCCACCGAAAGCGGAAACATACGGTAGCACTGAAACAATAATCGGCGAGTGGCTGCAGGCGCGAGGTACACGTGAGCAGATCGTTCTTGCGAGCAAGATTTCCGGTCCCGGCGAAGACTGGATACCGCATATCCGAGACGGTAAGACGCGGTTTGACAGAAACGATATCAGCGAAGCTCTCGATGCGAGCCTGCAACGCCTGCAGACGGATTACCTCGACCTGTACCAGTTGCACTGGCCGCAGCGTGAAACCAATTATTTTGGCCAGCTTGGTTTTGAAGTTCCATCAGATGAACAGCTCACACCGATAGTTGAAACCCTCGAGGCGCTCGGCGAGCAAGTAAAGGCCGGCAAGATCCGTTACATAGGGTTATCAAACGAGACACCGTGGGGAGTCATGCAATTCCTGCACGCGGTCGAACAGGCGGGCTTGCCGCGCATTGTCAGTGTGCAGAACCCTTACAGCCTGCTCAACCGTACTTATGAAGTTGGCCTGTCCGAAATATCCTGGCGTGAAAACGTCGGGCTGCTGGCTTATTCACCACTCGGTTTCGGTGTACTGTCTGGCAAATACCTCGATGGCGCCAAGCCCGAAGGAGCACGATTAACACTGTTCCCGGACTATGAACGCTACAGCAGTTCTGCTGCGGTCGCTGCGACTGAAAAATATGTCGCACTGGCGCGTGAACACGAGCTGGATCCTGCGCAGATGGCACTGGCTTATGTGAACAGCAGGCCGTTCCTGACCAGTACCATTATTGGTGCCACCACAATGGAGCAGCTGCGCTTCGATATTGGTAGTATTGATATAACACTATCCGATGAGGTGCTGGAAGGTATTGAGGCGATTCATGAAGAAATTGCTAATCCGAGTCCTTAACAAGGCACCAGGTACTA
>JAASSE010000233.1 GCA_021768055.1 Gammaproteobacteria bacterium
AGGGATTCCGTGGATATTCAGCGACATATTCGTTATATCTTAAGTATTGCGCTCACTGCAGTATTCCTGCTGCATATCGGCAGTGTCCTGCCAATCCCGTTTATCGATACGCTTGAAAACGAGGCGTACGATGCACGTCTGAAGCTCACCCTCAATGAGCCCGAAGAAAAACAGGTTGTCATCATCGATATCGATGAGAAGAGTCTTGGAGAAATAGGACGCTGGCCCTGGAACCGGGACGTTATGGCCGACATCATTGATAACCTGTTTGACCACTATGACATTAAAACCATTGGCTTTGATATCGTATTCGCAGAAGCTGATGAAGATGAAGGTGCACGAATACTGAAAGACATGGCTGAAGGACCGCTCGCTGATGACTCTCGATTCCTTCAGGAATACGACAAGGCCATGACTGAACTGCAACGCGACGTCCTGTTCGCAGAAAGCCTGAAAGGACGCAAAACAATCATGGGCTTTGTGATGGACACCGACACTAAAAAGGGATTATTGCCTGACCCTGTTGCCACACTGGATCGTTCAGTAAAAGGACGCATACCTTTCGTAGTACCAGAAGGATACACTGCCAACCTGGATATTTTACAGAACAGCGCCTATGGCGGAGGATTTTTTGACAACCCGCTGCTGGATAATGACGGTGTTTTCAGGCGTGTACCGTTACTGCAGGAGTATGAAGGCGATCTTCACGAATCACTGGCCCTGGCACTGATACGTACTGCAATGGGCTCTCCAAAAATCGAACTTATCGTAGAGTCCAATCCTGATAACAAGAACGAGCTATTTCTGGAATGGGTAAAAATCGGAGATGTAGTTATCCCTGTCGATGAACACGCCGGCGTATTAGTGCCTTATATCGGTTTGCAAAAAAGCTTTGCGTACATGCCTGCTATCGATGTATTAAACAAGGAAGTTGCCAGGGAAAAACTGCAGGGCAAGATTGCATTGTTTGGAACATCCGCACCCGGTTTACTTGATTTGCGTACCACACCGCTTGAAACCGCTTTTCCTGGTGTAGAAATCCATGCAAACATCATTCAGGGTGTTCTTGATCAGACAGTAATGCACAAACCCGGGTACACTGCCGGATTTGAATTCGTTCTACTGCTTGTTTTAGGTTTGATCCTGACATTCCTGCTGCCAGTACTGTCGCCTTTGTGGGGCTTGATTGCTTCAGCAACCATACTGTTCTTGCTCATTATCGGCAATATTACTGTTTGGGAGTCATATCAGCTGGTTTTACCAATCGCTTCGCCCGTGCTGCTTGTCATAATCATGTTCACATTACAAATGACATACGGATTCTTTGTTGAGACGCGCGGTAAACGCCAGCTGGCTCACCTGTTTGGTCAGTATGTACCACCGGAACTGGTTGACGAGATGAGCGCAAACATGGAAGAAATCAACCTCGACGGTGAAATTCGTGAAATGACAGTACTGTTTTCCGATGTTCGCAACTTTACAACCATTTCAGAAAACACCGAACCAAAGGAATTGACGCAATTAATCAACGGCTTCCTCACCCCCATCACGGAAGTAATACACAACGAACGTGGGACCATCGATAAATACATGGGTGATGCAGTCATGGCATTCTGGGGTGCCCCGCTTGAAGATCACCAGCATGCGCTGCATGCAATGAATGCTGCGATGAAAATGGTCGAGTGCATTAAAGATTTGAAATCCGAGTTTGAAGCGCGTGGCTGGCCCGAAATCAAGATCGGTGTCGGCGTCAATACCGGCGAAATGAATGTCGGTAACAAGGGCTCAGAATTCCGGGTTGACTATACAATTCTGGGCGATGCCGTGAACCTCGGCTCACGCCTGGAGGGGCTTACCAAGATCTATGGAGTCGATATTATTGCCGGCGAAACCACGCGCCATGCGGTACCTGAATTCGAGTTCCGCGAACTCGACCGCGTTAAAGTAAAGGGCAAGGACAAGCCGGTTGCCATATATGAGCCACTAGGTCTGCTTGAGAATATTGACAAAGATGTACGCAAGGACCTTAAACGCTTCCACATGGGCCTCAAGCAGTACCGCGCACGTCATTGGGATGCCGCCGAGCAGGAGATATTTTCCCTGAGTCGGTCTGATCCTGAACGCAAGATATATCAGATCTACCTCGACAGAATTATTCATTTCCGCAATGAACCGCCGCCTGATGACTGGGACGGTTCGACCACGTTTACTACCAAGTAAAAAGCGTCATTCGTCCCTGGTCTTTCGTCAGACGAATACCGTTATCTGCCTCTGGCAGCATGACCAAAGACCTCCGACGAACGACTATTGACACCTGTTGATTTAATTATTTAATCAATGACTTACGTTAATTTCCTCATTTTGCATCGAAGCCGCGCCTGCATTTTTTTGAACTGGTTCACATTCCGGACCAGTCAATTTGAGCAATTCATCACACTTCAGCTATAAAGATACAAACGGATGCCGAAATGGCATTGATTTACTCATCGAATAATGAATAAAAGACGCTCCGAATACGATGTTTCCAACACGGTGGACTTGCACAACACATCCAGTGTATGTGACAGCGTCATCGAAACGCTTGGCAATACCGGAAAAAACATCAACAAGTCGGCGTTACAACAGGCTTTCGAGGACTGTCACAAGCTGTTTCATGGTGAATACCAGAATTACCTGCCGTGCGACACCCTCTACCATGACCAGCAACATACCTATGATATGACTCTGGCATTAGCCCGACTCATCGACGGCCATGAACGCACAGCGAAAAAAGATAAAAAAATTGGTGCTGAAACAGCGCTGATAGGCATAATCACTGCCCTCTTCCATGACTCTGGCTACATTCGCAAGGAAGCAGATCATAAACACTTTAATGGCGCAGAATATACGCTGATACACGTCACACGCAGTGCAGAATTTCTCAAGCGCTACCTGCATAAAATAGGACTCGGCGAATACGCCCAAATAGCCGCAAACATGGTGCACTATACAGGTTACGAAGTTGCACCGGACAATATCCACTTGCCCGATGAACAGTTACATCTGGTCGGCTATATGCTGGGTACCGCTGACCTGATAGCACAAATGTCCGACTATTGTTATCTGGAAAAATGCCGTGACCGTCTGTATCCGGAGTTCGTTCTGGGTGGTATAGCCATACAGTATGATAAAGACGGCAACGAACACGTCCAGTACAGCTCAGGCGAAGACCTGCTGCGTAAAACACCAGCATTCTATGAACACGAAGTCGAAACCCGGCTTAACAAGTTATTTAAACAGGTTTACAACTTTGAGATGGTTCATTTCGAAGGCGAACGCAAGTACATAAATGCACTGGGCCAAAACCAGGC
>JAASSE010000039.1 GCA_021768055.1 Gammaproteobacteria bacterium
CTCACAATACAGGGCCCAGCCTTCATACAGGGAGGCCGAAGCATGGAGTGAACGCGTCATGTTATCCGCGTGATGCTGATTCGCAGTGACAAACTGCAGGTGATGACCTGGAAAAGATTCGTGTACACAGGTCAGGTCAATACTGTACTGGTTGTGTTCAGCCAGCAGGGCATCGTCTTCAGCCGTGGTGACATAATAATAGCCCTGCTGCTTGCTATCAGCCGGTGTTGGCGGCTCATAGGCTGCGAACGGAATTAAAGGTTTGAGAAATGCCGGGGTATCCTGTACCTGTAGTATTTCCGGTTCCGGCAAACTGACCAGATCGTGCTTTTGCAACCACTTGTATGCATCCCGCATACGCTTGCGGTACGTGTCCAGCAACTGCCCGGGTTTCGGATGCTTGTTGTGAATTGATGCAAGCACGGCGGCAATGTCACCGTCCTTGTGCAGGGTTTTAGCCTGCTGTTGCAACTCGGCTTCAGTCTCATCAAACAGCTTTTCACCGAATGCCAGTAAGTCATGCGCATCCACATCGAGAAAATGATATTCACCCAACAAGCGGTTGAAACGGTCTTTGCCAACGGCAAAATCACCCCCCGCCTTGTGTGAAATTTCGGTTGCCAGGAAATGTGCAAACTCATCCAGCGCATGAGCGGCGTCGTCAAACAGGGGCTGCAAGCGGGCGGGGTTGGTGAAGCGTCCGGATATCAACGGATGTCGGCCAAGATTACGAATAAATGTCGCGCCCGTTTCACACTGTTCGATGGCTGACTCAAGCCAGACAGGCACAACCTGTTCAGGTGACTGCGATAACAACGTCCGGGCACCTCGCAGATACTCAGGGATGGCCTTGACCCGGTGCTTGAAAGCACGCTGCACGTCTTTAATCGGATGAATCAACAGCTGGTATACCGCGTTTACCGGTACATAGATAAGCGGATTTCGAAAACGCCAGTCCAACTCCTGTAGCTCATGCAACTCGATACTGAGCGCACTTTTCATTAGCTGGTAATCAATCAGCCTGTGTCCTTCAATCTCCTCATCATCCAGTTCATCGAGCGCCGAAATCATACTCTGGTCCAGCGACATCAACGCGCCGATATCATCATCATCGTACGTCCTCAGTGATCCGGCATAGTGTTCCTCACCGACACTGACCGCCTCGAGCGGGTGAAACCTGAACCATGCCTGGTAGTATTCCTTCTGCAGCTCATCAAACGCCCTGTTAACTGAATCCGACATGTTTCCTTTTCCTAGTCTTCCAGGATCTCGAAGTCATGAGTAATTTCTGCCGATGCCGACAGCATAATCGATACCGAACAGTACTTCTTCGCAGTAAGGTTCACCGCCCTCTCAATCTTATCCGCATCCAGATCGGTACCTTTTACAATGTAATGTACATGAATCCTGGTAAATACCTTGGGTGCTTCAGCAGCTCTTTCAGCTTCGACCTCTACCTGGCAATCACTGATCGCCTGCCGCTGTCGCTGCAATATCATGACCACATCGAATGCGGTACAGCCGCCCAGACCAAGTAATACCATCTCCATCGGCCTCACACCCATGTTACGGCCACCGGCGTCCGGGGGGCCATCCATCACTACGGAATGACCACTGCCGGATTCACCGACAAATGACATGTGATCCAGCCATTTAACTGTTGCTTTCATTTAACACCCTGTTTGTTAACTATCTTTTGCAGTTTAAATTTGTCATGTATTATGAACATCGCCATCGCAGCGAAGGGAAACTCATATGAGTATTATTCGTGAAATACCAAAGTTGAACCCGACACTTGAGAACTTGCTCAAACATTCGCACCGTAAAACTTATGACGCGAAAAAGATCATCATACACGAGGGAGACGTTTCAAACAGCCTGTACTATATCATCGAGGGCTCTGTCAGCGTACAGGCTGAAAATGAATCCGGAGATGAAATCATTCTCGCTCATTTAAATGAAGGCGATTTTTTCGGTGAGGCCGGCCTGTTTGATTTTGACAAGGAAAAAGAAGGCAAACGCACGGCTTGGGTGATTGCACGAAGCAAGAGTGTGATTGCCGAGATCAGTTATGATCAGTTTCGCCAGATCGTCAGTGAAGACCCGGCGGTAATGTTCCTGCTGACCAGCCAGATATTCAACAGGCTGAAGAAAACCAGCCTCAAGGTTCGCGACCTCATTTTCCTCGATGTAAAAGGCCGTATTGCACACTGCCTGCTCGAACTGAGCAACGAGCCGGATGCAATGACGCACCCCGATGGTATGCAGATCAAGATTACGCGCCAGGACATTGCCAAGATGGTAGGCTGCTCCCGCGAAATGGCGGGCAGGGTTTTAAAGGAACTGGAAGATGAAGACCTTATATCGGCGCATGGAAAGACAATCGTTGTATTTGGAACCCGTTAGAAAAAAGGGACGAGTAACAAGGAACGAGGTACGAGGTAAAACAACAAACACAATCTTTGCGACCCTGGCGTCTTTGCGCCTTTGTGTTTCAATCAACTGTTTATTGCAAATAATTCCGCCAGTTTTTCGCCCGGGTCGTCGGCTTTCATGAAGGCCTCCCCGACAAGAAATGCGTTCACATCGTTTTGCCGCATTAATTCTACATCGGCGCGGGTGTGTATACCGCTTTCGGTGACGACGATGCGATCCCCTGGAATCCTGTCCAGCATGTCCAGCGTGGTGCTCAACTGCGTCTCAAACGTGCGCAAGTTACGATTGTTGATGCCGATCAGACGTGCACCTGTATTCAATGCGCGCTCAAGTTCTTTGTCATCATGCACTTCCATTAAAACATCCATACTTAACTGGTGCGCCTGCTCCAGTAGACCTTGCAGACTGGCATCGTCCAGTGCGGCAACGATAAGTAATATGCAATCTGCATTGATCGCGCGCGCTTCATGCACCTGGTACGGGTCAATAATAAAATCCTTGCGAATCACCGGTAACGAACAGGCCTGTCTCGCCTGCTGCAGGTAGTCTTCGCTGCCCTGGAAAAAATCACGGTCAGTCAATACCGATAAACAGGCAGCACCATGCGCCGCATAACTTTGTGCAATATCAGCAGGTCTGAAATCCTCTCGCAGCACACCCATACTCGGCGAGGCCTTCTTGATTTCGGCGATAACAGCCGGCTGATTGTTTGCCAGCCGGTTTTCTATCGCCGTTATGAAACCGCGCACCGGATCCGCCTGCCTGGCACGTTCACTGATCTCGCTAAAATCCACTTTTGCGGAGCGTTCCGCAATCTCTTCCTGCTTGCGCTCGAGGATAGTTTTCAGAATGTCCGCGGTACCGCTGCTCATGTGTTTGATCAGGCTGTGGTCGCCTTGATGAGTTGTTCCAGTTTTTCGGCTGCAGCGCCACTGGCGATGACTTCCTGTGCGCGGGCTATGCCATCGGACAGGCTATCGCTGAGACCGGCAGCATAAATCGCCGCGCCTGCATTCAAACACACGATATCTTTCGCCGGCCCATCTTCATTGGCCAGTACGGATTTGATAATCGACAGGCTGTGTTCAGCATCATCAGCCCGGATGGTTGCAAGATCGGCCTGCTGCATACCGAAATCTTCCGGCCTGATGGTGTAGGTTGATACCTGGCCATCTTTCAATTCGGCGACCTGCGTAGCTGAACCGATACTGATTTCATCGAGACCATCGTCAGCATGAACCACGAGAACATGATCACTGCCGAGTTGTTTCAACACCTGCGCCAGTGGCTCGACCCAGTCACTGCTAAACACGCCCAGCACCTGGTTGGGTGCACCGGCCGGGTTGGTCAAAGGTCCGAGCACATTGAATATGGTACGTACCGCCATTTCACGGCGCGGCCCGATGGCATGCTTCATGGCGCTGTGGTGTAGCGGTGCAAACATGAAGCCGACACCGATATCATTGACGCAACTGGCAACCTGCTCGGGCGACAGTTCGAGATTAACGCCGGCCGCTTCCAGCACATCAGCACTACCGGATTTGCTCGATACCGAACGGTTGCCGTGTTTGGCCACCTTACCGCCTGCAGCAGCGACTACAAACGCGCTCGCCGTTGATATATTAAAACTGCCGGACGCATCACCGCCGGTACCGCAGGTATCAACCAGGTGCGACTTGTCTACGTCGACTTTGGTTGAAAGCTCACGCATCACACCGGCAGCGGCAGCCACTTCTTCAACGGTCTCGCCTTTCATACGAAGACCTATCAGAAAACCACCAATCTGTGCAGGCGTTGCTTCACCGGTCATGATCAGGCGCATCACGTCTGTCATTTCTTCAGAGGTTAAATTTGTTTTTTCGGTAACCGCTTTTATTGCTGATTGCATATTCATAACAGTTCTCGATCGTTTAACTGGAAAGAAAGTTCTTTAATAAATCGTGGCCGTGTTCGGTGAGGATCGACTCGGGATGAAACTGAACACCTTCGACATCTAGCTCCTTGTGGCGCACGCCCATTATCTCATCCATGTCACCATCATCAGTTTGTGTCCAGGCTGTCACTTCAAGACAGTCCGGCAGGGTTTTCTTGTCGATCACCAGTGAATGATAACGTGTCGCCGTATACGGATTGCTCAGCCCGGTAAAAACGTGTTGTCCGTTGTGAAACACAAGAGATGTTTTACCGTGCATGATTTCGCGTGCATGCACAATGTCACCGCCATAGACCTGGCCAATGCACTGGTGACCAAGGCAGACACCGAGGATCGGCACCTTGCCGGCGAATGCGCGTATTACATCCATCGATATACCGGCCTCATTTGGAGTACACGGGCCGGGTGAAATCATGATGCGTTCCGGCTGCATTGACTTGAGCTCTTCGATGCTGACACCATCATTGCGAAACACCTTTACATCCGCACCCAGCTCACCCAGGTATTGCACCAGGTTGTAGGTGAATGAATCGTAGTTGTCGATCATGATCAGCATCGGCGCATCTTACCTGAGCATTGAAGATTATCCATCAACATCACCCCTGAAGATGCAGGCCGGCTTCGGCCAGGGCTACAGCGCGGAATATCGCGCGTGCCTTGTTCATGGTTTCCGCCCACTCATTATCCGGTACCGAGTCGTAGACGATGCCGGCACCCGCCTGTATCGATAGCTGGTTGTCTTTTATGACTGCGGTACGAATTGCGATGGCGGTATCCATGTTGCCGTTCCATGACAGGTAGCCGACAGCACCCGAGTAGATGCCACGCTTGACCGGTTCCAGTTCATTGATAATTTCCATCGCACGTATCTTGGGTGCACCGCTGACAGTGCCGGCCGGAAAGGTTGCACGCAGTACATCCATCGCGCTCATACCATCCTTCAGCTCACCGGTAACATTGGAGACGATGTGCATCACGTGCGAGTAGCGCTCGACGATCATTTTCTCAGTCAGCTGAACGCTGCCGGTTTTACTCACGCGCCCGGTATCGTTGCGCCCCAGGTCGATCAGCATCAAATGTTCTGCCAGTTCCTTGGGATCGGCGAGCAAATCCTGCTCCAGTTCAAGGTCTTCTGTCTCGTCTTTGCCACGCGGCCGCGTACCTGCGATCGGGCGCACTGTGATCTGGTCATCTTCCAGGTGCACGAGGATCTCTGGCGATGAGCCAACAACATGATGATCACCGAGGTCAAGATAATACATGTAGGGTGAAGGATTCAGACTGCGGAGGGCACGATATAGTTCGAGTGGACGCGCATGAAACGGTATGGTCAGGCGTTGCGACAACACCACCTGCATGATGTCGCCGTCGATGATGTATTCCCTGGCTTTATCTACGGCGGATTTAAAACCCTGCTCGGTAAAGCCGGAAACAAAATCCGACTCGTCCACTGTATGAGCCTCATGCTCGGGTGTGGCGGGAACCGGTTGTAGCAGGCCCTGTTCGATGTCCTGCAGCCGCTGTTCGCCCTGTTCGAGTGCATTGTCCTGCTGAGGATCAACATGGACGATGATAAACAGCTTGCCCGAAAGGTTATCGAATACGACAACCTCATCCGATACCATCAACAATATATCCGGTGTGCCCAGGGGATCGGGCTTGCCATTGGTATCGAGCCTTGATTCGATGTAGGCAATAGTTTCGTAACCGAAATAACCGACCAGGCCGCCGGTGAATCGCGGCAATCCTGCATCTTCGTGTACCTTGTATTGCTGCTGGAAGCTTGTAATCCAGCTGAGCGGGTCTTCAACAGTTTCTTCGGCTACAACCTTGCCGTCGACTTCAGTTATTATCGTACGTCCATTGATCTTGATGACAGTCTTGCACGGCAAGCCAATAATGGAATAACGGCCCCATTTCTCACCGCCATGCACGGATTCGAACAGGTATGAGTACGGCGCATTCGCCAGCTTCAGATAAGTACTGAGGGGAGTATCAAGATCGGCGAGTACTTCGCGTACCAGTGGCACACGATTACATTCGGTATTTTTGAGGTTTTCGAAATTTATTGAAGACATAACATTTTCCAGTACAAAAGTTTAAGGGCGCAACACACAACGAACTCACCATCGCCAGGTGACGTTCTGCACTGCTGCCTTTTGTACGGAAAATGTTTGCATGATCGAATCTTAGTTGAGACCGAGCGGCGTTACCAGTCGACAATGTCCCTGATTTCTGCCATCGAGTCAATCACGGCATCCGGATTGTAATCACGTATGTCTTCACCATGGTTATAGCCATAGGACATACACACGATCTGGAACCCGGCGGCACGTGCTGCTTTGACATCACTCATGGAATCACCCAGCATCAGGGAGTCTTCGACCGCCGTATCAAGCCGTTCGGCCGCCAACTCCAGTGGCTGCGGATCCGGTTTCTTGCGTTCGACTTCATCGCCGCAGATGACTGTTTCAAAATAATCCTGCACCCCCAGGTCACGCAACAGCGGCAGGGTAAACTGGCTGGCCTTGTTAGTCACACAGCCCATGCGCACACCGGTGGTTTTGAGAAACGCGAGCGCTTCTTCAACACCATTGTACAGGGAGCTGCGTTTCGAGGTGTTTTCGCTGTACAGTGCCTGGAAAATCGGCAGTGCCTTGTCATACAAGGCCTGTTCCGGCTCCCCATCCAGCTTGTCGAGCAAGGCTCGCTTGACCAGGCGCTCAACACCGTTGCCAACCCAGTGGCGTACACGTGCTTCACCGCGCTCGGGCATGTCCAGCTCACGCATCATTGCATCGACACACCAGGCCAGGTCCGGCACGCTGTCGACCAGGGTGCCGTCGACATCGATCAGCACCATTTTAGGTCTTGGCAATAGGGTAACTTCCATCATCCTCATTCTTTATAACCTTGCTGAAAACGTCATGAGTGAACGCAATTGTTTTCAGGCTGCTTTGGCGAGTTCATCGCGCATCTTGCCGACAACGGTATCGTAAACATTGGCATCACCGTCGGATGCAGCGCCGAATATCGCAGAACCTGCAACGAAGGTATCGGCACCGGCTTCGGCAATTTCACGAATGTTGTCGACCTTCACGCCGCCGTCTATTTCAAGGCGGATGTCATAGCCGGATTCGTCGATCATCTTGCGCGCTTCGCGCAACTTGTCCAGCGTTGCCGGGATAAACGAC
>JAASSE010000234.1 GCA_021768055.1 Gammaproteobacteria bacterium
CTGGGTCATGATCTGCACCTGGTCGAACAATCGAAAGGCCAGGATCGTGGTTACCAGTACGACGAAAATCAGCGCGTTGCGTAATTGTGGCAGTGTAATGAAAAGGAATTGCTGCCGCTCGTTTGCGCCGTCGACTTTTGCGGCTTCATAAAGATCTGCGGGAATCGACTGCAACGCCGCCAGCAGGATAACCATTTGAAAGCCAACCCCTTGCCAGATGGACGTTAACGTAATCGCCGGCAAGGCCCAGAACGTATCATGTAAAAAATCACGCGGCTGCCAGGCGCCCAGTGAAACAAATTCCAGCAGGCTGTTGATGGTGCCCTGGGGGCCGGGTGCGAACAGTAGCACCCAAACAACCGACACCAGCGACAGCGGAAATACCACGGGCATAAAAAACAGGGAACGAAAAACAATCATCCCGCGCAAGGGCTGGTTGATTAACAGGGCCAGCATCAGTGCCAGAACCGTTTGCAATGGCACGACAGTCAATGCGAACAAGCAATTGTTTTTTAATGCATGCAAGAAAGCGGTGTCGGAAAAAATGCGCTGGTATTGCGCCCAGCCCATAAACTCGGTTGGCAAGGGCGAACCCAGGCGCAGATTGCTGAAGGAAAGCACGAGTGCCAGTAAAAATGGCAATAAAACAAAACACAGTAGAAAAGCCAGTGCGGGCAACGCAAATACCCAGGCAACGACAGTATCCTGCTTGTTTATTTTATCCGCTTGTGCAGACATTACTCAGCCAGAAACGGGTATCCCTGATTGTCACGAATATCCTGATCGATGGTATTTGCTGCCTTATCCAGGGCCTGTTTAACGTTAGCACCATTGCGAACCTGTTGAAAGGCTTGCTGAAATGCCGTGGTGATTACCGGATAAGCCGGTGTCCTTGGGCGTGGAACGGCGACACCCTTTATCAATTGATCGGCGAATAATTGCAGATCGCCCTTTTCCCCATAGGTCAGGGAATGTTGCACCGCGCTGCGAGTGCCGGGCACCGCGCCGTTTGCGTTACTCATCGCAAGGACCTGGTCGGTCTGTAAAAGAAACAGGATAAATTCGGCCGCGGATTCAGGGTTTGAACAATTACGGGTTATACCCCAGTTCCATGAACCCTGCCCGGTTTTACTGCCATGACCAAAATCAGGCAGAGGTAATAGCACAAGGTCATCCTGCCAGGCCTGCTTGTAGCGCGCATATTCCCAATGCCCTGCCCAGGACAGTGCAACACGCCCGGAAGTAAACGCGGCATCATCCAGGTTGGGGTCAACACGATTATCCTGGATCCAGTTCTGAACATGCCTGAGGGCAGCAACGGCGGCTTCGCTGTTCAGTTCACCGCTGCTGACTTGATAGTTATCACGGTTAATCAAGTCAGCACCCGCTGATTGCAGCACAGGCGAGAAACCGTAACTGAACCATTCCCCGGTATAATTGAGTTTCAAATCAAGAACAGCCCCGTCATCATCCTGTTGTGCCAGTTTTTGCAGGATGCTGTTGAACTCTTCGACGCTCCAGGCATCGGCGGCGGATTGAGGAATCCGGGCATCAATACTGTCAAGTGTGCTTTTGCGGGCATACAAACCCAGGCCGGAGTCGAAGGTACCGACGGAATATAAATGTTCACCGTAACTGCCTTGCACGATGATCGAAGGCAACAAATCATTGGTCACCGAGACAGGTAACAGGGGCTCCAATGGCAGTAGATGTTGCTGCCAGATATAGTTGTACAGATAGGGGCCGTCAAATTCGAGAATGTCAGGCAAATCGCCGGCCAGCGCTGCTGCCTGTACCTGCGCATTGTAATCGCGCTCGGGAATGAACGTGAGTTTGATGTTGATCTTGTCTTTTTGCTGATTGAACTGTTCAACCTGGGTGGTTAATACCTGCCTCTCCGCAGCTTGTCCTGCATGTGCCCATACCTGTATCTTGATATCCTGTTTGCCTGCTACTTCTTCTTGATCGCCATTTCGGTCACAGGCGCCCAGAAGTGACAGCAGCAAGAATGCTGACAAAAGATATGCGAGATATCGCATACACATCGCTATCATGGATGAATCCTGCAGTTTAAGTTGTTATGCCTGAATTAAATGGAGTCCCTCTCCATTTATTCGTATTATGACGTAGAACTCCGTTAGAAAATACCAATGGCAAAGAATCTGACAAGCAACAAACGCTCCGTCCTGTTTTGGCTGTTGACAGTGTTACCCCTGTTTGCTGCGGCCGGGCAAGATGATAAAGCATATGAACTTACCCTGCCCGAACTTATTTATGAATCGAGTGAACATTTTTCCGACATCGAAACAGCAAACCTGGATGGCTTGCTAGACCGCATCGGTGATGCACGGTTGGTATTGCTGGGCGAATCCACGCATGGCACCGCCGAGTTTTATGACATGCGTGCACGTATCACGCGGGAGCTGATTGAGAAAAAGGGCTTTACTATCGTCGCCGTTGAAGCAGACTGGCCGGATGCAACCAGCATCGATCATTACATCCGCGGAACCGGTAACAAACCCCAATTCAGCAAAAAACCGTTTTCAGGCTTTCCAACATGGATGTGGGCGAACCATTCCGTGTCCGCATTCGTTGAATGGCTGAAAGACTATAACCGGCGTTTTACTTCTGCTGACGATGCCGTGGGCTTTTACGGCCTGGATTTTTACAACATTGCCAGCTCGATTGAAGCAGTTCTCAATTATTTACAGGATGTTGATCCATGGATGGCAGAAGTTGCGAGCAGGAATTATAGTTGCCTGATGCCGTGGGCCCATGACCCCCGGTCATATAGCCGCGTTATTGAGTCCGGCAGATATCACGACTGTGGGTTCGAGGTACTTTCCGTATTGCAGGATTTACTCAACAATCGAGAGTTTTATAGACAGGCAGATGAACAGCAGTTTTTTAATGCAGAACAAAACGCGCGAATAATAAGGAATGCCGAGCGTTACTTCCGTACCTTGCACTACGAGGATAATTATTCATGGAATCAACGCGATCAAAATATGTTCGATACTCTGCAGGCGATCCTGGCTTACCACGACAAAACATCGAAAGCAGTTGTCTGGGCACATAACATACATGTCGGTGATGCACGTGCGACATTTTCGAGTGCAATCGGCAAGTTCAACCTGGGTCAACGCGTTCGCGAAACTTACGGCGACAGCGTCTACCTTGTTGGTTTTGGCACCGACCATGGTACGGTGGCAGCGGCAACCAAATGGGGCGGGCCGATGAAAGTCATGCGGGTACAGCCTTCTCATGCAGAGACATATGGGCGACTGTTTCACGTTGTCAAAGCGGATAATTTCCTGCTGCCATTGCGTAACCC
>JAASSE010000235.1 GCA_021768055.1 Gammaproteobacteria bacterium
ATTTGGTTTCTTCCTTGGTCCTGTTGTATTTGTAGTTCTACAGGCACTTCCAATCTTTCCGACAGAGAGCGTTGCTAATATGGCATCGATTGCAGGCCTGATGGTCGTCTGGTGGATTACCGAAGCACTGCCACTGGCTGCAACTGCACTGGTGCCATTGGTGCTATTTCCGGTGCTTGGCATAACCTCCGGCAGAGAAGTTGCAGGTGCTTATATGAACTCCACGATATTCCTGTTTATCGGTGGTTTCGTGCTGGCACTGTCGATGCAGCGCTGGCACCTGCACACACGTATCGCTTTAAGAATAATCAGCTGGTTTCACGGGAGTGCGCAATTCATGGTGCTTGGCTTCATGGCGGCCAGCGCCTTCCTTTCGATGTGGATTTCAAACACCGCAACCGCCACCATGCTGCTGCCCATAGGCCTTGCAGTTTATTCACGCGCATCGGAACAACTTGATGAACAGGACCGGCAAAGCCTGTTGACCGCGATGATGCTTGGCATAGCCTATGCCTGCTCAATTGGCGGCGTTAGCACCCTGATTGGAACACCGCCTAATCTTGTCATGCAACGCGTATTTGAAATAACGTTTGAGGCGGCACCTGAAATTACATTCGCACAGTGGATGATTTTTGCATTGCCATTGTCATTTTTGTTACTGATCATGACATGGTTGGTGCTTTCATTTCGTTATACCGGTAGAGGATTTACTGCTTTGAAGTTCTCGCGCGATGAAATCCACACGATGTCAGACAAACCCATGAGCTATGAAGAAAAGGCAGTCGCCACAGTATTCACGCTCACTGCTTTATGCTGGATGTTTCGAAAGAATATTGTTATCGGTGAACTGGTGATTCCTGGCTGGTCAGGCCTGTTTGAACATGCGAAATGGATCAATGACGGAACTGTTGCGGTCCTGTCAGCACTTGTCCTGTTCAGTATCCCTACAAAAGACAGGCAGCAATTTTCACGCATTGCCGATAATGAAATCATCAGGAACCTGCCATGGCACATCGTGCTGTTGTTCGGCGGCGGTTTTGCCCTGGCCAAAGGATTTACTGTCAGTGGTCTTTCCGAGTTTATAGGCCGGCAGTTTATCGGTATGAAAGACTTTGACCCGATGGCCCTGGTGGCAGGGGTTTCTTCAATTGTGGTGTTTCTCACCGAGGTCACTTCGAATACAGCAACATCGGAAATGCTGTTGCCGATCGCGGCTTCAGTAGCGCTGGCCATCGAAGTCAACCCAATGTTGCTGATGATCGCCGTAACCTTGTCCGCCTCGATGGCGTTCATGATGCCGATCGCGACACCGCCAAACGCGATTGTATTTGCATCGGGTCAACTGCATATCCGGGAAATGATCAAAACAGGCTTCATTATCAATCTGCTGGCCATCATGATGGTGACCGTTGCAACCTGGTTCATCGGGACCGCCGTGTTCGACATCGACACAACAGTGATGCCCATATGGTCACAGTAAACGGGACACGGATCCGTTATTAATACCACGAAAAGACCATAAAGCTGGCCTTTTTGTCTGCCAAATACTTGGCGTATTTTGTCAAGTTATACCCGCCCGGCAACGCTATTCTTTACTCAACAATTCAACAAGTCGAACTCGAACCACGGTCACACACGAGGTGAGTTATGGGCATAAAACTACAACCGAAATACTGTGCCTGCGGATGCGGCGGCTTCTGCAAGGGCAAGTGGATACCCGGTCACGATCAGAGACTGAGAGCGGCCATCGAAAACGAGGTAGGCGGTCTTGTCGAGCTCAGGCGAATTGTCGAAGAAAGACTTCATAGGAGCATTGAGTTTGATCAGACCGACACCCGCAAACACTGGTATAGCAATTGATGCGTATTTTTGACTGACAGATAAATATCAGACACGCATGAACGGAGGTAATTATGAGTACACACACAGATACACAACATCATAATTTATACGTTATTGAACTGGACCAGGAAGTTTTGAAGGACGAAGACGTGGTTAAACAAAACCCGCAATACAAGAAAGGCATGCCATGCCTGTACGTCGGTATGACCAAACACACACCGGAGAAACGGTTCAATTATCACCTGGTCGGTTACAAGAGCCATGAATATATCAGACGTTACGCAAAGCGTCTCGCGCCGGAATATGTCAACAATGCGAAGCCGTTGACTTATGAAGAGGCTGTCGCCGAGGAGCACAACCTGGCAGACCGCTTGAAACACATGGGCTGTGCCGTATGGGAGCATTAAGAAGGGACGAGTGACGAGGGACAAGGAACGAGGAAAAGCACCGGAAGCGGATTTACACGTCACAAGATCCAGGAGTCTGGAGTCGCGATGAAGCTGGCCCCGCCTGGAACAGACACGTCGAATCCTCAAACATCGTGCCTGTGTGAGCGGGTTTTTGTATAATTTCATACATGATCAAGCATGTCTTACTCGCTCCGTTAATCGCATTCATGGTGGTATTCACTGCGTTTGCAGATGAGCTTCTGCCCACGATTCACGACGGCCATATCCATTACGACGGCGACGTTTGGGAAATATTGCCGCCGGATCGGGCAATTGGCATGCTGACCGATCAAAACATTCAACGTGCAATCGTGTCTGCGACCCCGACCGAAGGTGCTGAGCTGCTGTATAAGGAAGACCCCGACCTCGTTATCCCGTTCCTGAGGCCGTATAAAAACATCCGCCACCGTTTTTTATGGTTCAAGGACCCGACCACGCCAGACTTCATACGCGATCACCTGAAGCGCGCGCCTTACCGGGGAATCGGCGAGTTCCACGTATTCGGCCCAAACATTGAAACAGATATCGTGCTGGAAATCATCGAGATAGCCAGGCAAAACAAGCTGGCCCTGCACCCGCATACGAACCTCGCGGAAATGCGCTACCTGCTGTCGGTCGCGTCGGATATCCCGGTGCTCTGGGCGCACGGGGGTTTCGATGTACCAGTAGCGGCATTAATCGAGCTAATGGAAGAGTATCCGAAGCTGTATATCGAGCTGTCGTTAAGAGAAGGCATAACAGATGAAGACGATGTGCTCACACCCGAATGGAGAGCGCTGTTGATACAATACAAGGACCGATTCCTGATCGGAATGGATACCTACAAGCCCAGCCGATGGGCCGATCTGCCGGAAATTGCCGAAGAGAGCAGGCACTGGCTAAACCAGCTACCCGAAGACACCGCTATCGCCATAGCACGCGGCAACCTCGACCGGTTGTTGCCCAAATAATCGATGCAGCAGGCACGCACTCTGAGCCAGTTTCTGGGGCGCAGCCTTGTTGTTATCGCTTTCCTGCTGGTCAGCGCATGTACTATA
>JAASSE010000236.1 GCA_021768055.1 Gammaproteobacteria bacterium
ACGGGCTGTCGTCCTGTAGGGGTATGGATTCTGCAGGTGTTGCCATAATAATAATTCGATTTCAGCTAGTTACGAGGTGAATCAGCCACCGCCGATGGCATTTACGATTTCAACGCTGTCGTTATTGTTGAGAATGTATGTGCCATATTCGCTGCGCGGCACGATATCGCGGTTGACTTCAACGGCAATGCGCTTGCCCTGCAAACCGAGGGATTCCACCAGCAGTTCAATGCTTGAATCGGGTTCCACTGAGCGTTTTTCGCCATTGAGAGTAATGTTCATAAGCTGGAAATTGTACACGATATGACCATGATTGCGGCGTCACCATCACCTTTGGCGGGCAAATGCCGACATGGTGGACATATTAGCGGACAGTTTGTCGGGAAATTTCCGGCCAATGTGCTATAAATTGTCCAATTGTTCAAAATATTCAAGTTTATTAATCAGTTACAGTTTCAGGGTATTTTGGGGTAATGCGTTCATTTCGGCTTTTTCTTGGCCTGGCCATCATAATTACAAGCAGCCAGGCGGTAGCAGCTAACAATCCATTCAATAAGTCTGTTGTTGTCACCGCGGGCCCTGATGTCACGTGGCGGTTCGGTGACCAGACTGCGACCAAATCCGTACAGGGGAGGGATGGCACCTGGTACCACCTGTATTACGACGGTTTGCGCATGCGCCTGCGCCTGACAAATTCGACGGATGATACACAGTCAATGGCAAAGAAGTTTGAAGAGTTTGCCGTCAACGATGTGAAAATCGATGGCAAGCGCTTGAAAGTATTTCAATGGTGCCTGAACAACCAGGACAAGCATAACCGTTTTCTTCAGCAAGGACTGAAAGTGCAGAAAGATATCTGCCAGAACCAGGGTGAAAACGGTACCTTAATCATACGCATGACCAAGGACGCGACTTCTGCGCTGGAACACGGCAACATGATTGAATTCGAACTCAAGCCGTTCAGAACCACAGTGGTCGTCAAGTTCAACATCAGTGACTTCACGGCTGTTAATGCAGAATTTAACAAACAGCGTGCAGCCAAGCTGGCGGCAAGTAAGCCCAAGCCGGCACCTGTTGCAGCACCGAAGCGCGTCGTTGCCAAACCTAAACCAAAACCAAAATGCAAGCACGGTCCACCGGATGGCTATCCAGGCATAAAGTATATCGAGTTTAACTGTGATGATGACGCTGCCAGGAACAGGGCGTACAGCAGTATCGGCAAGCAGGTAAAAGAAATCGATCAGCAACGCAAACAAGCTGCGGCTGAAGCCGAACGCAAGCGCAAAGCAGAAGAAGCACAACGCGCAAAAGAAGAAGCCGAACGTCTTGCCAGGGAAGAAAAGCTCAAGCAGGAACAACAGGCACTGGCAGCGAGCGCTGCGGTACAGGCCGAGTTATCGTCTGATATCACTAAAAAAATGCTTGCCGTTTGTCAAAAGCAATGGGATGAAGGAAAGCATCGTTGCTATTGTCAGAAATACATTGAACATGCCCCTGCGACAATCAGGGCGAATTCAAACTGTAAATAACTGACACCACATTCCGGTTTAAGTACTGATTGAACCACAGAGAGCACCGGTCTTCCCAAGTAAATCTGATTGGCTGAGCAACTTTGCCCTGGCCTGAAGTATTTGTATCAGGGATATAATAGATACACTTACATTCAGACTTTAAGGTGCATCTGAATTCCCATGAAGATAGTGATTGTCGGCGGTGGTGTTATCGGCCTGATGACTGCGCGTGAATTGCACGCCCAGGGCGTGGAAGTACTGGTCATTGAGCGCGGCCCGCTTGGCGGCGAATCATCCTGGGCCGGTGGCGGCATTATTTCTCCTTTATACCCCTGGCGTTACAGTCATGCCGTCAACCAGTTGGCTGCGATCAGCAAAACACTTTATCCGCCATTGGTCCAACAGCTGCAGGATGAAAGCGGTGTTGACTGCGAGTTGTTGACCAGCGGTTTGTTGATTACAGACATGGACGAACAACAGAAGGCGCAAGATTGGGCGCAGCAATGGTCGGTAAGGCTCGACATCATCAATGACAGCGAACACATTCACCAGATCGAGCCACAGGCAAGTGACATCATTGATCGCGGTCTATGGCTTCCTGAAATTATGCAGGTTCGCAATCCCAAGATCATCAAGGCGCTCAAGGGCAGCCTGGAAAAACGCGGTATTCAATACATGGAACATACGCCGGTGACATCGCTCGAGATCGACCACGACAGAATCGTCGGGGTCAATACCGAAGCAGGTACCCAGGCAGCCGATAAAGTCATTATCGCCAGTGGTGCCTGGAGTGCCGGGCTCATAAGCAGCGGTCAGAATGTCGATATCGAGCCTGTCAAAGGCCAGATGATCATGTTCAAGGGGGAGGCCGGTTTGATCAGGCGCATGGTATTGTCAGCCGGGCATTACATCATTCCGCGCAAGGACGGACATGTGCTCGCCGGCAGCACGCTGGAGCGCACCGGCTTCAATAAAAGCGTCACCGAGGACGCGTTAACGGAACTGCGCCATGATGCGATTGCCATCATACCCGCGCTGGAACAGATGCCGATCGAACGGCACTGGGCAGGACTGCGGCCGGGGACAGAGCAGGGCATACCTTATATATGTCCGCATACGGAAATAGACGGTTTGTACATACATGCAGGGCACTACCGCAATGGTGTTGTGCTGGGGCCTGCATCAGTGCAACTGATGGTCGAACTTGTCCTCGGTCATGAACCGGGTATCGATCCCGCGCCCTATGCGATGGATGCGGTGCATTGATTTGATATACTTCGTTGCGCTTCAAACAGGCAGGTCAACAGCTTGATCACAGACTATCATTTGCCGGAATAGCTCAGTTGGTAGAGCAGCTCATTCGTAATGAGAAGGTCGGAGGTTCGACTCCTCTTTCCGGCACCATTTTCAGAAATTCGGTTTGACCGGTGCGTCTTTGTACATAGCGACGCTGGCCATGATTTCTTCCTTGGCTTCATCCACGTCGCCCCAGCCTTCGACTCGCACCCACTTGCCCTCGTCGAGGTCTTTGTAGTGCTCGAAAAAGTGTGCGATCTGGTCGCGTAGCATCGGGTTGATGTCTTCGATACCGGTAGCATGCCTGTAGGACTTGCACAGCTTGTCGATGGGTACCGCCAGTACCTTGGCGTCATCACCGGATTCATCGGTCATCTTCAGTACACCTACTGGGCGGCAACGTATCACCGAGCCTGCGATCAACCTTACCGGGGTCACCACCAACACATCGACCGGGTCGCCGTCTTTTGACAGCGTATGCGGCACGTAAC
>JAASSE010000237.1 GCA_021768055.1 Gammaproteobacteria bacterium
CAGGTTGCCACCGGTCGGTAGCGGGTAGAGTGTTGATACTGTCGTGGTGTGTTTGCCTTCGCTGGATGCCTCCGAGATTTCACCGATACGTATTTCAATTTCCGGCAACAGGTCCTTGACCAGGGACGACTTGCCGACGCCCGACAAACCTACCAGTATGCTGGTGGCGTCAACCAGCCGCGATTGAAGTTCTTCAATGCCTGTATTTTGAGTGGCGCTGGTTTCAAGCACGCGATAACCGATATGACCGTAGGTTGAATTGATATCGTTAACAACATGCTCGTTTTCTTCATCGAGCAGGTCGATTTTATTGATCACGATCAGCGGTTTTGCCGGCAGGTTTTCTGCGGCAACAAGGTAGCGGTCAATCAGGTCGTGATTGGGTTTCGGTACCAGTGAGCACACTACAACAACCTGACCTATATTGGCGGCAACCGCCTTGGCCTTGCCGCCAAAGCCGGTTTTCTGCAGCAGGTTGTCGCGATCTGCGAGTGCAACAACAACCGCTGTCTTGGGTCGGCTTTCGACGTTTTCATACTGAAACATGACGCGGTCGCCGCATACGATGGTGCCGAGATTTTGCCGGAAGCGGCAATTGATGGTTTCACCTTCAACATTGCTGACGATGAGTTCCTTGCCATGGTGGGTGATGACGGTTCCGCTGTGAATGTCAGCGCCGGTTTGTGCGGCTTGCTGTTCTTTTTTGGCGGAGATCTGGCGTTTTTGTTTTTCGGTGAGTCGTCTTTTCGCCATTATGAAGTCAGATGTTTTGCAGGCCGTCTATTTTAGCTGCGCAGATAAAGTCATTGTCAGACAGGCCGCCCACGCTGTGCGTACTGTAGTCAACACGGCATGTATTATATCCAACTGTCATGTCTGGATGGTGATCCTGCTGGTGGGCAACCATAGCGACTACATTAACAAATGCCATGGTTTCATAATAGTTCTTGAACTTGAAGGAGCGGCTGATGGACTTGCCGTCATCCGACTGTGTCCAGTCAGATGCTAACTGCCCCAGCCTGTCATTGATATCTTCCCGGGAGAGCGACTTTACTTCACGTTGACATTGCTGGTTGGCGAGGTTGCTCATGGGACGCGTCTAGAACTTGTAGTACTTCTCATTGAGAAAATGTACAACGGCATTGGTATCTTCATCAAACCAGGGTACACCGACGTTGTTCTTGCAGCGTTTGACCTGTTTGCTGAGCGCATCCAGTGATTTCACGAAGCGGTTTTCCCGGGTGTACACAGAATCCGTGTGGCATTTAAAACAGTGCTGTTCATGCAGCTTTCCGCCATCCCTGCCATGAGCTTCTGGCGGTACGTTGACACCGCCTGCAAAGGCAAACAAACATGCACTTGAAAGCACCAGTGCTGATATAAAAGTAATGGTGATTCTGTTCATGCTGGCCTCCTGATGTTATGTCTGCGCATTCAGGTGCGCGATACGCACCGGTGCCGGCGGATGCGAATCATAAAATGCCGAATACAGGGGGTCAGGTGTTAACGTGCTTGCATTTTCCTTGTATAAACCGACCAGTGCCTGAACCAGGTATTCGGCTCTTGTCTGGTTGGCGGCAAAGGCATCGGCTTCAAATTCATTTTTTCTTGAGAACAGGCTGATTAAAGGGTGCAGCACGAAGGTAAACACAGGCAGGATCAGTGCGAACAGCAACAACGCCATGTAGGTTGACGGTGTGCTGATGCCAAGAGCCGTGTAAAACCATTCGTTTTTCATCAACCATGCCAGTATTGCCAGTGCGACAAAGGTCATTGCGATAGATATCAGCATGCTTTTGACAATGTGCTTTTTCTTGAAGTGGCCGAGTTCGTGCGCAAGTACGGCTTCGAGTTCGTCATCATTGAGCATCTTTAACAGGGTATCGAAAAACACGATGCGCTTGTTGCGACCGAATCCGGAGAAATAGGCATTTCCGTGTGATGAGCGTTTTGATCCATCGATGACAAAGATGCCATTGCTGCTGAAACCGCAGCGTTGCAGCAACTGATGTATGCGATCGAGTGTTGCGCCTTCTTCGAGTGGTTCGAACTTGTTAAAGATGGGTGCAATCAGTGTCGGGTAGATCCACATGATGAACAGGCTGAAGCCTGTCCATACTGCCCAGGCATAAACCCACCAGTATTCACCGGCCTGTTCCATCAGCCACAGGATCACCCACAATATGGGTACGCCCAGTATCAGCGCCAGCGCGGCACCCTTGATGATATCGGTAATAAAGGTTTTGACGGTGGTGCGGTTGAAGCCGAAGCGTTCTTCGATAACAAAGGTCGAGTAAACCGAGAACGGCAGTTCCAGCAGTGATGAAATCAGCATGAATGCCAGCATCACGGTGATGCCGGTCATGATCGGATTCAGTTCATACGTAGTGATGGTCTGGTCCAACCATTCGAGGCCGCCGCCCAGGGTCCAGATCAGCAGCAAGCCTGCATCGAAAAACATCGGCAGACGGCTGAAGCGGGTTTTTGCAACGGTATAGTCCGCAGCTTTTTGATGGTCGTCCAGGCTGATCGTATCTTCAAACGCGACCGGCACGCTGGAGCGGTGTGCCCTGATGTGTGAAATTTGCCGGTACGATAGCCAGAAGCGTAAACCGACCGACAGGGCCAGCATGGCAACGAAAAAGAGCGTGAAGCTGTGCATAACTACCTTTTGAGAATGGGAACCATTGTCTGTATGATCTATTGGCTATTATCTAATGTATAGTTCGATAAGGCTAGCCGCCTGACGTTCATCATTAAACCCTTCGGGATTGAGGATATATGCCGCAGCAGAACCGTGAAAACCTGATATGGATTGATCTTGAAATGACGGGACTGGATCCACTTGAAGACAGGATCATCGAAATCGCAACCATCGTGACCGACAAAAACCTGAATGTTATCGAAGAAGGGCCCACGCTGGCGGTGAAGCAAAGTGACGACATGCTCGACAACATGGATGAATGGTGTACCACCCAGCATGGCAAGTCCGGACTCACGGAACGCGTACGTAACAGTTCGATCTCTGAAGGCACCGCGGAGCAGGTTACCATCGCATTCCTGGAGCAATACGTACCACAGGGTCAGTCACCGATGTGTGGCAACAGCATTTGCCAGGACCGCCGTTTTCTTGCGCGCTGGATGCCGGAGCTGGAAGAATTTTTTCACTACCGCAACCTGGACGTGAGCACGCTGAAAGAACTGGCACGGCGATGGTCACCGGAAGTTGCAGATGGCTTTACCAAGGAATCGACCCACCTTGCGATGGATGACATCAAGGATTCGATTGCA
>JAASSE010000238.1 GCA_021768055.1 Gammaproteobacteria bacterium
CAATGAACGCAGCGAGAACATCGAAAATGAAGTCGACATCGCCAGAGCTAAAATATTACAACTGCAGGCTGTCGATGATGCCCTGGAAAAGCGTGCGGACTCACTCGAAACCAGCGCGGCTGATTTAACACAAAAAGCCAAGGAGCTGCATGCGTCTGTTGGTTTGCTTGAAGTGCGCACGGAAGAATTGTCGACGCAAATAGATCAGTTACTGGAAACCAGTGAAAAACACGGTTCCATGATTGCAGCAATACAGGACAATGCGGCTCAGCTGGGCAGGTCCCTGGCGGCGTTGACGGGCACCGAGAAAACACACTTCAGAATTTTGTCTGGCGCATTTATCGTCGCATTGATTGCAATTGCGTTGCTGTATTTTTACCAACAGTCAATCAACAATGACGATACCTTGCTGACAGCTGAACGCACCCAGCTGGTTGACCAGCAGATAACAGGATTGCAGGCTGACAACCAGGTTTCTGCTGCCAACATGTCTGATGTGCAAAAGGACCTTGTTGTATTGAACCAGAAACTGGCAGACGAAGTCAGCAGCATGGAATACAAGATGCAGAGCATGGACGACCAGGTGCAGAGTCTTGATGGCCGCATCAACGACATCTCACCGTTCAGCCAGTTCGGTAAAAACAACATCATTCATGGCCCGCAATGGCTGACCAGGCAAGATGCCAACGGCTACGTTATTCAGCTTGCAGCCGTTACGGACAAGAAAGAACTGTATGAAATAGCGCAGCGTTACAACCATTACCTGAAAGACGAGCTGTCTTATTACACGCTAACCGATGAAGGCCGCGATCGCTATATCCTGGTTTCGAGTGGTTATGGCAGTGAACGGCATGCCGCCAGCGCTCTGTGGGATATGCCGCGCTACATCAATCGCCAGCGGCCTGTGATTGCGCACATGAGCGCTGTGCAGGACAGTATCAAGTAGTACATCGCCGTAATGGGCGTGTTACAGTATGCCTATGCATCGCATAGGTATACTGAAGATCCTGGTCACGCTGGCAGCATTGCTGGTACCGGCAATGGCGCAGGCGTTGCCTGAGTTCCCGTTCTGTCCCTTCGGCGGACCTACCGGCTGGTATAACCGACTGTTCGATGATCGCGATTACTATCCGATCGCACCGGCCTATTATCCGCAGCCGGTTGTTTTTCCCTACTGGGGACAGCAGCCTGTGTTGGCTAATCCATACTCGCTGTATACGCCGGTCTATCCACCACCCGTACAGTGGTAACAATAAAAAAAGCCCCGCGTTGTCAGCACAACACGGGGCTTGTTTTTTTACGGCTACAGGCTAACCGAGAATGCGTTCCAGCCTGTCCATGTCATTGATCACGCGCCAACTGCCGCCACCTTCTTCAACGCGCCGCTGCCAGTCTTCCAGTCGGTCCATATACTCACGTGGATCGACGTTGTCACTACGCAGCTTGGTGACATTCAGTGCGACGATGTCGAATCCTTCCAGCTGGAAAGGGATATCACGCACGTAGCCTTCCGGCAGTTCTTCCTTCAGGTCTGAGTAAATCAGAATGGTTTTCTTGCCGGTATTTTTTTCATTCAGATACTCGGCCGCCTGCAAAACGCCACCAGTTATGTCGGTGAAGCGAGCCGGCTTCACTTCCTTGACGAAGTTGTCCATCGTGTCCCTGAAGTGACGTTTCTGTGTATTGGCTTCACTGGGCCTGTCGTTGAACGTCATTTTTGCAATGATGTCTTTTTCACTGAAGCTGCCGGTGTCAATACGCGCAACAGCCAGCGAATCACTCGGCTCCATCTTCACCAGCAAGACATTGACCAGCTTCTGGGCATTGGTCAGTTCCTTGGTATAGGTACCGGAGGTATCGAGTAGCAGGTACACACCGGTGTTGGTCGGGCCGGGATCGGAACAGGCCTGCAGCAACGGCAGTGCTATCAGGGCCGATATCAGTTTAATGATCTTCATATTGCCTCCTTATAATCGGTGTTAACGTGATGCTTGCCCGGGGCTTTGGCACCACCGATTTTCTTGGTGATGGTATTTTCCAGCCACAGCGGTCCAAAAATAATCAGGTCATACAGATTGACCAGAACCCTGCCCAGATATCGGAACAAGTTGCCGATCAGGCGCAAGGTGTAAGCAATGGCGCGCAGGAAGCCGGTAGCAATAACACCCAGCACAGTTCTTAAAGAATGCACGAACGTTTCCAGCGGAATCGCCACGAACACCAGTGCAAACGGCAGGATAAAGCCCATACCCATCTGCGCGGCCGTGGTGATCCAGGCAAAGTCTGCTGTCTGCATTGCGCTGGCGCCTTCGCCACGCAGCATCGCACTGGTTGCCAGCTCATCCTGCATCAGGATTTCACGCATGAATGCCAGGCCTGCCTCGACACTGGCGAGGATGAACAGGAAGCTGAATGTAATCCAGATCATGCGCACGCGCAGTTTATCGTTAAGCGCCCCAATCACCGGGAACAACCGTGTAATGCGCAGCGACTCCATCAGGAATATACCCATGGAGACCTCGACCAGGATAATTACGATCGCGGAAATCTCGGAGACCTTGAAGCCGCCGATGAAATTCTGTCCGCCGACCATTTCAGCCATTGGGCGTGCGATCAGGGTGAAGTTGACCATGGCGCCGCCGACTGCAATGGCAAGTACGAATGCCGATACAAAGAACTGGCTGATCGCCGATGAAGACAGGATACGTGTCGCCCGGTCACTGCCGCGCAGAATTTCCTCGTAGTCATGCATATATCGGCTGATCTTGGTGGCGCGTTCGAGAATGCTCGAGATGCTGTGGTCGACTTCACCGAGCACGCGTTTCACTGAACGCCAGTGCGGCATCATGCGCTTGAGTACGTTATGACGTTCCATGCAGGCACGACGGTGCTCACTAATGGCCTTGTCCTGTGCCTTGATCATGGACTTGTGAATATCCTTGAGGATACTTGCAACCATGGCGTCGCCATTGCTGTCGATGTTGGCAACTGACTCAACCACCTTGCACCAGCCGGGTGGATCCGGCGGTACCTCGGTACTCTGCTGGTAGTCTTCATCGATGCGTGTGATTTTCTCGTTCAGTTTGCGCTGCAGAGCAGGATACTGGGCAAGGTCACGGGTGACGGTATCTTCAACACGGATAAATTCACGTTCGATCATGCGTTCGGTCGCTTCACGCCCGGCTTCGAGCAGAACTTCACGGTTGCGTGCCTGCAAACGTTGTTCCGCGGACATGACCGAGTTCGCAGACAGGCGCATCGCATTATGAATTACCTTGCTGAATGCGAGG
>JAASSE010000040.1 GCA_021768055.1 Gammaproteobacteria bacterium
ACATGACACCTGCAATGATCAGCATGCTTGGCAGGTACATGAAATAACATTTAAGAACAAGAGAGAAAAAAATAATGGCTGGTGAAGCCCAGAGTGCAGGCGAATACATCAAGCACCATCTGCAAAACCTTACCTTTGGTAAGTATGGCGATGGGCATGAGCTTGCCGGTCAATGGGGCTTTGCACACAACGCACAGGAAGCCAAGGAGATGGGTTTCTGGGCAATCCACGTCGATACCATGTTCTGGTCTATCGTGCTCGGCGTGCTGTTCCTGTATTTATTCCGGCGCGTGGCGAAGTCAGCAACCCAGGACGTGCCCGGCGGCACGCAGAACTTTGTCGAGTGGATCGTTGAATTTGTCGACGGCACCGTAAAAGGCGCCTTTAGCGGCAGGAACGCGATGGTCGCACCGATGGCGCTGACTATTTTTATATGGGTATTCCTGATCAACTTCATGGACCTGATACCGGTCGACTGGTTGCCGCAACTTGCGATGTTGATAGGCCACAATGTATTTGGTGCAGATCCGCACCATGTGTATTTCAAGGTGGTATCTTCAACCGATCCGAATGCGACCTTCGGCATGGCATTATCGGTATTCGCACTGATGATTTTCTACAGTTTCAAGATCAAGGGTCCGATCGGTTTCGCCAGCGAGCTGACCATGCATCCGTTTTCTTCTGACAACAAGATCATCCAGCTTATATTCCTGCCGATCAACTTTATCCTCGAGTTTGTTGGATTGCTGGCCAAGCCGCTGTCGTTATCGCTGCGTTTGTACGGCAACATGTTTGCCGGGGAAATGATTTTTATCCTGATCGCGTTGATGTACAGCGGCGGTCTAGTGCTGGGTGTTTTTGGTGGTGTGCTGCAAATGGGCTGGGCGATTTTCCATGTGCTGATTATCACGCTGCAGGCATACATATTCATGGTATTGACCATCGTCTACATGGATATGGCGTATCAGACCGGCGACCATTAGAAGACAGTTTAAAAACAGAATTCGAATTTAATTAGGAGAAATACAATGACTGAAGTACAAGCAATGCTCTACATCGCGGGTGCGCTGATGATGGGTTTGGGCGCACTCGGCGCTGCTATCGGTATCGGTGTACTGGGAGGACGCTTTCTTGAAGGTGCAGCACGTCAGCCGGAACTGATTCCGCTGCTGCGCGGCCAGTTCTTCCTGATGATGGGCCTGACAGACGCGGTGCCGATGATCGCGGTCGGTGTGGCGTTCTACGTCATCTTCGCCGTCGCTTAATCACTGTAAATCAAACACGGTAAGCGAGTATGAATATTAATCTGACGCTGATCGGGCAGTCGATTACTTTCGCCCTGTTCGTGTGGTTTTGTTATGCCTTCATCTGGCCGCCACTGGTGCATGCCCTGGCTGAGCGCAAGAAGCGGATTGCTGAAGGCCTGGCTGCGGCTGAGCGTGGTCAGCTCGAACAGGAGCTGGCCGAGAAAAAGGCGGCCGAGCATTTGAAAGAAGCCAAAGGACAGGCTGCGGAAATTATCGCCCAGGCGCAAAAGCGTGCAACGGAGATCGTTGACGAAGCCAAGGACGATGCCCGCACCGAAGCTGAACACATCAAAGCCGGTGCCAATGCTGAAATCGAACAGGAACTGAACCGTGCCCGCGAAGGCCTGCGTCAGGAAGTGGTCAGTCTGGCCATCGCCGGTGCCGAAAAGGTGCTCAAGCGCGAAGTCGATACCGATGCACACGCCGACTCGCTCAAAGACATGGCGGCACAGCTCTAGACCGGAGTAATAGCAGTAATGGCAGACTACACCACCGCAGCCCGTCCATATGCCAGGGCGATCTACCAACTGGCAACAGAATCGAAATCCGTTGACAGCTGGGGCGATGTGCTGGCGTTAATGGCGGCGGTTGTTTCTGATCAGAGTATGCGCGACGTTCTCGATAAACCTCAGCTTGGCAAAGAACAGAAAGGCGAGTTGATGTTGAAAGTGCTGGGCAAAAAAGCCAATGCACAGCAGCAGAACCTGATCAGACTGATGGCCGAGAATGGCCGGCTTAAAGCATTGCCGGAAGTAGCGCATCAGTTTGAAATTTACCGTACCGAAGCCGAAGGCAAGATCGATGCCGAAGTGATCTCCGCGTTTGCCCTGTCGAAAAAACAGGAAAAGGAAATCACTGAAATGCTGAAAAGCAAACTGGGCCGTGATATCAGCATCACCACGTCTACCGATGAGTCATTAATCGGCGGTGTCGTGATCAAGGCCGGGGACACAATTATAGATGGTTCAATGAAATCCCAGCTCGAGTCGCTGGCATTATCACTGGGCCGTTAACGAGGAACACAAACATGCAACTGAATCCATCTGAAATCAGTGAACTTATCAAATCCAGAATCGAGAGTTTCGATACCAGCGTAGAAGCGCGTACCGAAGGCACCGTGGTCAGCCTGACTGACGGTATTCTTCGTATCCACGGGCTGGCTGACGCGATGCAGAGCGAAATGATCGAACTGCCCGGCGATACTTATGCCATGGTGCTCAACCTGGAGCGTGATTCTGTCGGTGCCGTGGTGCTCGGACCTTACGGCCACTTGTCTGAAGGCGATACCGCGAAATGCACAGGCCGTATTCTCGAAGTACCGGTTGGCGAGGCGTTGCTCGGGCGCGTGGTCGATGCGCTGGGTAACCCGATTGACGGCAAGGGCCCGATCGATACCAAACTGAGCGAGCCGATTGAAAAGATCGCACCGGGCGTAATCGAACGCAAGTCGGTGGACCAGCCGGTACAGACCGGACTCAAATCGATCGACTCGATGGTGCCGATTGGCCGCGGCCAGCGCGAGCTGATTATCGGTGACCGCCAGACCGGTAAAACTGCGGTTGCGATCGACGCGATTATCAACCAGGCAAAATCCGGCATTAAATGTATTTATGTTGCAGTTGGCCAGAAAGCTTCAACCGTGGCCAATATCGTGCGCAGACTGGAACAGCACGATGCTATGCAGCACACCATCATCGTTGCAGCGAACGCTTCCGAGTCGGCCGCGATGCAGTACATTGCACCCTATTCCGGCTGCTCCATGGGCGAGTACTTCCGTGACCGCGGCGAGGATGCATTGATCATTTATGATGATTTAACCAAGCAGGCCTGGGCGTATCGCCAGGTTTCCCTGTTGCTGCGTCGGCCGCCGGGTCGTGAAGCCTATCCGGGTGACGTGTTCTATCTGCATTCACGTTTGCTCGAACGTGCCGCGCGCGTCAGTGAAGCCTATGTCGAAGAGTTCACCAACGGTGAAGTCAAAGGCAAGACCGGCTCGCTGACCGCGTTGCCGATCATTGAAACCCAGGACGGTGACGTATCGGCGTTCGTGCCTACCAACGTGATCTCCATTACCGACGGACAGATCTTCCTCGAAACCGATTTGTTCAATGCCGGTATCCGTCCTGCGATCAACGCGGGCCTGTCGGTGTCACGCGTCGGTGGTTCGGCACAAACCGCCATCATCAAGAAGCTCGGTGGCGGTGTACGCCTGGCGTTGGCGCAGTTCCGTGAGCTGGCGGCCTTCGCCCAGTTTGCATCGGACCTCGACGACGCCACCCGCGCGCAGCTCGAGCGCGGTGAACGCGTAACCGAGTTGATGAAGCAGGCACAGTACTCACCAATGACGGTTGCCGAAATGGCGTTCTCATTGTTCGCAGCCAATGAAGGCTACCTGGATGATGTTGAAACCAGAAAGGTTGTTGATTTTGAAGCGGCCATGCAGGCGTATCTGAAGAGCAACAATGCTGACTTGCTCGACAAGATCAACGAGTCCGCCGAGTATAACGATGAAATTGCTGCCGAGATGAAAGCGGCGCTGGATAACTTCAAGGCCAGCGGTGTTTATTAATAAACGGCTATCAAGCAGCAAACGATCAGGTAACGAACAGGAACGGTAATGGCAGGCGCTAAAGAAATACGCAGCAAAATAAAGAGCGTGCAAAACACGGCCAAGATCACCAAGGCCATGGAAATGGTGGCGGCCAGCAAAATGCGTAAAGCGCAGGACCGCATGCGTGCATCACGCCCGTATGCAATGAAAATACGCAATGTGCTGGCGCACCTGGCACAAGCGAACCCGGAATACCAGCACCCGTATCTGAAAGACCGCGATGAAATCAAGCGCGTGGGTTATATCGTGATTTCAACAGACCGCGGTCTGTGCGGTGGTCTCAATACCAATATGTTCAAAAAGGTGATCAACGAAATGGCAGACTGGGACAGCCAGGAAGTCGAGGTCGATGTATGCGCCATCGGTAAGAAAGCTGCCGGCTTCTTCGGCCGTTTCAAGTGCAACCTGGTCGCCAAAGCGGACCACCTCGGCGACAGCCCGTCAATGGAAGACCTGATTGGCACCGTCAAGGTCATGCTCGATGCCTATGACGAGGGCAAGATTGATCGCCTGTTCCTGGTGCACAATATATTTGTGAACACCATGACCCAGACGCCTGACATTCACCAGTTGATCCCGGTAAGAGGTGAGATTGACGAGGAACTGGAACATCACTGGGACTACATTTACGAGCCTGAGTCAAAACCGATTATCGATGGCCTGATGCTGCGCTTTATCGAGTCACAGGTTTACCAGGGCCTGGTTGAAAATATTGCCAGTGAAATGTCGGCCCGGATGATCGCGATGAAGAGCGCGACCGATAACGCCGGCGAGCTGATCAAGGAACTGCAGACGATTTACAACAAAGCCAGACAGGCGGCGATCACGCAGGAAATTTCCGAGATTGTCAGTGGTGCAGCTGCAGTCTGACGACTGAAACAAAGAATTTAATTTTATGAGGAAACAATCATGAGTAGCGGAAACGTAGTTGAAATTATCGGTGCGGTGATTGACGTCGAATTTCCACGCGACTCCATTCCCAAGGTCTACGATGCACTCAAGCTGGATGAAACCGGCCTGACCATGGAAGTACAGCAGCAGCTGGGTGACGGTGTAGTGCGTGCAATTGCGCTGGGGTCGTCGGAAGGCCTGCGCCGCGGTATGGAAGTGAGAAATACAGGTGACGCCATACAGGTGCCGGTAGGCAAGAAGACCCTGGGACGCATCATGAACGTACTGGGCGATCCGATTGATAACCAGGGCGAGATCGGTGCCGAAAGCACCATGGCCATTCACCGCGAGCCACCAACATTCGAAGAACAGAGCGCGGCGACAGAAATTCTTGAAACCGGCATCAAGGTCATCGACCTGGTCATGCCGATCGCCAAGGGCGGCAAGATCGGCCTGTTTGGCGGCGCCGGTGTGGGGAAGACCGTGACCCTGATGGAGCTGATTCGTAATATTGCGGTTGAGCACTCCGGTTACTCCGTGTTTGCCGGCGTGGGTGAGCGTACCCGCGAGGGTAACGACTTCTATTATGAAATGCAGGAAGGCGGCGTACTCGATAAGGTCGCCCTGGTTTATGGCCAGATGAACGAACCACCTGGCAACAGGCTGCGTGTTGCCCTGACCGGCCTGACGATGGCGGAATATTTCCGCGATGAAGGCCGCGACGTGTTGATGTTCGTTGACAATATCTATCGCTACACGCTGGCAGGCACCGAGGTGTCCGCACTGCTCGGCCGCATGCCCTCCGCGGTGGGTTACCAGCCTACCCTGGCGGAGGAAATGGGTGTGTTGCAGGAACGTATTACCTCGACCAGGACCGGTTCGATTACCTCGTTCCAGGCCGTGTATGTACCGGCGGACGACCTCACCGACCCGTCACCGGCGACTACGTTCGCGCACCTCGATGCAACCCTGGTGCTGTCACGCCAGATTGCCGAGCTCGGTATCTACCCTGCAGTAGATCCACTCGATTCAACGTCCCGAATTCTTGATCCGAACGTGGTTGGTTCCGAGCACTATGAAACCGCGCGTGAGGTCCAGGGTACCTTGCAGCGTTACAAGGAACTGAAAGACATCATCGCGATCCTGGGTATGGACGAGCTGTCCGATGAAGACAAACTCGTGGTCGCACGTGCGCGCAAGATTCAGCGCTTCCTGTCGCAGCCTTTCTTCGTTGCTGAAGTATTCACCGGCTCGCCGGGCAAATACGTGTCACTGAAAGACAACCTGGCTGCCTTCAGATCCATCCTCAATGGCGAACACGATGAATTGCCGGAACAGGCGTTTTACATGGTCGGCGGCATTGATGAAGTTGTCGAAAAAGCCAAGAGCATGCAATAAGGTTTCGTTTAAACTATGAGCATGACTATGCACGTCGATATCGTCAGCGCGGAAACCGAGATTTACTCGGGCACCGTGATTGAATGTTACGCCCCGGCTGAAATGGGTGAAGTGGGTATTCATCCGCGTCATGCGCCGATGATCACCAAGCTGAAGCCGGGTGAAGTACGCGTCGTGCTGCAAGACGGTGAGGAACACTCGTTCTTCGTCAACGGCGGTATTCTCGAGGTGCAGCCGCACGTGATTACCGTGCTTTCAGACACCGCGATCCGCGCTGCGGACATTGACGAAGCAGCCGCACTGGAAGCCAAGTCCAGGGCGGAAGCAGCTATCGCTGACAGGAAATCTGACCTCGATTATGCGCGCGCCAAGGCGGAACTGGTCGAAGCGATTGCCAAGATCGAAACCATCAAGAAGCTGAGGAAACGCGGGTAATCCACCAGGGACTAAGCTAGAATTTAGAGGCCGGCATTGACCGGCCTTCTTATTTTGAATACTCATTCAATAACACAATGAAACTCAGCGTCATCATACTCGCAGCGGGCCAGGGTACGCGCATGAAAAGCGCCCTACCCAAGGTGATGCACAAACTCGCCGGTCTGCCACTGCTCGAGCATGTTTACCGGCGCAGCATGGAACTGGGTGCTGATGATGTTCATATTGTCTACGGCCATGGTGGCGAACATCTGCACGATTACTGCAGTCAATTCAATGTCGAATGGGTGTTGCAGGATGAGCAGCTGGGTACCGCGCATGCGGTGCAGCAGGCCAGCCCTGGTATCGACGATGATGCTACCGTTTTGATCCTTTATGGCGATGTGCCTTTGATCAATACTGAAACACTGAATCACCTGGTTAATAGTGTTACGGGCGATAACCTGGCACTGTTAACCGTGAATCTGGATGACCCGACAGGTTATGGCAGAATTGTCAGAAACAACAACAAGGTTGTTGCCATCGTCGAACATAAAGACGCGAGTGAAGAACAGAAAAAAAAAAACGAAGTTAATACCGGCATACTGGCTATGCGCGCAGGTTATTTAAATGAATGCCTGTCAAAGATAGACAACAAGAATGTGCAGGGAGAATATTATCTAACCGATGTTATTGCACTTGCTGTCAATGACGGTAATGAAATCATTGCGGCACAACCGGCAAACACATATGAGGTAGAAGGCGTGAACGACAGAATACAATTGTCCAGGCTCGAACGCATCAAGCAACAGGAATTGATCGAAACGATAATGAAAGACGGCGTAACTGTTGCAGACCCGTCACGTGTTGATATTCGCGGCGAGCTTGCTATCG
>JAASSE010000239.1 GCA_021768055.1 Gammaproteobacteria bacterium
CACACCAGGCCAAAATCGAGGTCTACTGGCGATGTGCCGTAATAGTTGTAGTTTTCCTGGCGCAGGTAGATTGCTGTCATACCGGCGATAACAACACCGATCAGGATCATACCGCTGTTGCGCCGATCATACGAACGCGCCATTTCTTCAATCGCAAACACGACTCCGGCAAGCGGTGCATTTACTGCCGCTGCAATTCCGGCGCCACCGCCGGTCATAATCAGGCCACGTTCAAAGTAGCGCGCCGGCAATTGCACGTAGCGTCCCAGCGAATACATGATGGCTGCGCCGAGATGTACGGTCGGACCAACACGACCCACCGAGGCGCCGCAAAACTGCGCTAACCCGGTAAGAAAAAACTTGCCAACTGCCAGGCGAATCGACAACAGTTGTTCGGCCAGCTGCTTGCCACCCCGGCCTTCAATCGCGATCAGGGTCTGCTGTATGCCACTGCCCTCTGCGCCTTCAAAGTATTTGCGCGTGAGCCAAACAACCAGCATCAGTCCGAGGGGTGTAACAGCAAAAGTCAGCCAGGGATTTTCAGCGTGCAGGTTGCGAAAGAAGTGGTCAGCGGTATCGCCGACCAGGGCAAACGCGGCCGCTGCGGCACCAACCAGCACGGCGCCTCCCCAGAAAATCATGCGTGTTTTCCAGATCGCGCGTTTGAAAAAGCGGTGTTTGGTGAGTCGGATGTTCTGGCGCATGCAAGGTCACTAAATGGTTTGTGGGCCTGATTCTACCGGAGATCCCTGCATGACTAGCACTTTCGTTGAACCGTTAAAAAAATAATACGGTCGTTCCAGAAAGTTGATACGGATCAATTTTTTCCAGTCTGAACGCCTGTTTCTAGTGAAATTTTAAGTGTAATTTAAGTTTTATCGGGGTAAATTGGTATTTTTCCGGAAACTAATTGATAAAAACAAGCCAAAAATCACGTGTTCATCCAGATTCAAAACCTGCCGGTCGGAACCACAGTTGAAGAGATATTTGAACTGCTCAGCGGCCTTACCATGGTTGACCATATAACCATCGCCGATTCAGATATTCCGGAACACGTGGTTGCGTGGATATGCATCGGTTGCAGCCAGACCGGTGCTAACGCTATCGCAAGCAAGCTGGATGGCAGGATGTTCAATGGCAGGCATGTTTCCTCCTATGCCTCGCTGTTCCTGCATTAAAAGTTACCTAGATCCTAGTCCCTAGAACCTAGTTCCTGCTTAAACGGCAGTCAGGCACACGGTTTTGTGCCTGTGCCCGGCTGTAAGCATCCAGTGCCTGCGGCATACGCTCGTTCAGCTGCTCGATGCGGGTTCGGCCTGATGGATGCGTCGACAGGAACTCGGGAGGCTGGTCGCCCGCCTTAGACATGTTCTGCCATAGTTTGACGCTTTGACGCGGATTGAATCCTGATTTCGCCATCAGGTCGAGACCGATCATGTCTGCCTCGCTTTCATGCGCACGACTGAATGGCAGTATGATGCCGTACTGCACGCCCAGGCCAAGTCCGGCGACGACACGCCTCTTGTCACTTTCGCTCATATCGCCACCTAGAGCACTTACAACGAGCGCAACACCAACTTCTGCAGCGAGCTGGTCCGAGATCCTTTCATTGCCGTGCTCGGCCAACACATGCGCAAGTTCATGACCAATAACGGTTGCAACCTGGTCCTGGTTGGTCGCGTACTCTAACAAACCTTCGTAAACGCCGATCTTGTTGCCCGGCAATGCAAATGCGTTCACCTGCTTGTCATCGAATACGCGTACTTCCCACAGGCGCGGATCGTTCTCTTTGGGCAGCTGGGGAATAATCGCGTCCGCTATGCATTGCACGTAATCGCGAATATTCTGGTTCTTCGACTGTGGCGTTTTCTTTTTAATGTCTTCAAAACTGGCAATGCCCATGCTGCGAACCTGCTCATCAGGCAACAGCTTCAACTGGGTACGCCCTTCCGGTGAAGTTGCACAGGATACAATCAGTACCGCGGCACAGGCAGAGATGGTTACGACAGACAGTCTTCGTAGTGTTGTTAAAACCAGACTATGCATTGATTACAGATCGAGGATAAACGTAAATTAAAAGCTCAGCACTCGATGACATTCACCGCAAGACCACCGCGCGCAGTTTCCTTGTATTTCGATTTCATATCGGCACCGGTATCGCGCATGGTCTTGATCACCTTGTCCAGTGATACGTAATGCTGGCCATCCCCGCGTAAAGCCATGTGTGCTGCATTAATAGCTTTGATTGCACCCATCGCGTTACGTTCAATACAGGGCACCTGCACCAGCCCGCCTATGGGATCGCAGGTGAGGCCGAGGTTATGTTCCATGCCGATTTCAGCGGCGTTTTCGACCTGCGCGGGCATGCCGCCAAGCACTTCGGCCAGCGCGCCTGCCGCCATCGAGCAGGCGGAACCAACTTCACCCTGGCAGCCGACCTCGGCACCGGAGATGGACGCATTTTCCTTGTACAAAATCGCGATAGCACCGGCGGTCAGCAGGAAGTTGATAATACCCTCGTCGCTGAAACCCTCAACGAAGCGCGCATAATAATGCAGCACGGCAGGGATGATCCCGGCAGCGCCGTTGGTCGGCGCGGTGACGACGCGTCCGCCCGCGGCGTTTTCCTCGCAGGCGGCCAGCGCAAACAGGTTGACCCAATCCATCGCACCCAGCGGTGTTTTATCTTCCTGCGCTTCCTGCTGCAACTGCCTGAACAGGCCAGCTGCGCGGCGTTTGACCTTGAGACCGCCCGGCAGTATGCCCTCGGTGGTACAGCCATGGTCTACGCAAGCACGCATCACGTCCCAGATGTGCAGCAACCCTTCACGAATCTCCTGTTCGCTGCGCCATGCCTGTTCATTACACAGCATCACCTCGCTGATGCTGAGATTCTGTTCCTGGCAATGCGCCAACAGCTGCTCGGCCGTAGTAAACGGCAATGGCAATGGCGTGTCGTCTTCGACAATACGGTCACCGCCCTGTGCATCGGGGTTGACTACGAAGCCTCCGCCAACGGAGTAATAGGTGTTCTCCTGCAAGACTTCATTATTGCTGTTCAATGCCCTGAAAATCATTCCGTTCGGGTGAAACGGTAATGTTTCCTTGCGATGGAACACGAGGTCAGACACCGGATCAAAGGCTATGTCATGGTCAGCGCCGAGTTTCAGTTGGCACTGATCGGAAATGTCGGCAATGCGTTGTTCAATACCGCCAACTTCAACGGTTTCAGGATGTTCGCTTTCAAGGCCGAGTATCACGGCTTTATCGGAACCGTGA
>JAASSE010000240.1 GCA_021768055.1 Gammaproteobacteria bacterium
CGGCTGGTTCATCGATTACCGGGTCGGTGTCGGGCGGGCAGCACAGCGTAGTGATGCCGGCCCTGGCCGCGGCCACGGTTTCGCTGTGAATATCGGCCTTGTGTTCGAAGCCGGGCTCGCGCAGTCGTGCGCACAGGTCGACCAGCCCCGGGCAGATGATCAGGCCTTCAGCGTCAATGGTCTGCTCGGGCCTGAACGTTTCCGGCTGGTCGCCGATGGCGACGATGATGCCGTCATCGATACACAGGCTGCTGGTCTTGACCGTTTCCGATACCGGGTCCAGCAGCAGGCCGTCTTTTATCAGCAAGCGGTTCACGTGACATCCCCGCCTGGTTGCTCGGGCTCACGGCCCAGCACCATCGACATCACCGCCATGCGTACCGCAATACCGTAGGTGACCTGGTCGAGTATCACCGAGCGTACGCCGTCAGCGACGCGTGATTCAATCTCGACACCGCGGTTGATCGGGCCCGGGTGCATCACGATGGCATCGTCCTTGGCCGCGCGCAAACGTTCTTCGGTGAGGCCATACTGGCTGTAGTATTCCGCTTCACTGGGCAACAGTGCACCCAGCATGCGTTCTTTCTGAAGGCGCAACATGATGATCACATCGGCATCCCTGATGCCGGCTTCGAGGTCATTGAACACGGACACGCCCATGTCCTCGATACCGGTGGGTATCAGCGTCTTGGGTGCGATCACGCGCACATCACCGGTGTTGAGCGTGTTCAGCGCATGAATTTGCGAGCGTGCCACGCGCGAATGCAGCAGGTCACCGACGATGGCCACGCGCAGTTGCCCGAAATCGCCCTTGTTCCTGCGGATGGTGAACATGTCGAGCATCGCCTGTGTCGGGTGAGCATGACGGCCATCGCCGGCATTGATCACGCTGATGTGCGGGGCCACATGGCTGGCGATAAAATGCGCCGCTCCCGAATCGCTGTGGCGCACGATAAACATGTCACACAGCATGGCCTGCAGATTTTGCAGGGTATCGAGCAGGGTTTCGCCCTTGCTGGTCGCCGAGGTGCTGATGTTGATGTTGAGTATGTCCGCCGACAGTCTTTTCGCGGCCAGTTCAAATGTCGTGCGCGTGCGTGTACTGGCCTCGAAGAACAGGTTGACGATGGTCTTGCCGCGCAGGATGGGGACCTTCTTGACGCTTTGTTCATTGACGTTGGCGAAGCTTTCCGCGGTATCGAGAATATTGGTGAGGATCTCGCTGCCGAGTCCTTCGATGGTAAGGAAATGCTTGAGCCTGCCTTTTGTGTCCAGCTGGATATTCCAGCTGTCATTTCCGATCAGGCTGTCGGTAGGCCTGGCGGGCTTATTAACCATTGGAGCCACCCTGTTTATGCGGGTATGGATGAATGTCTGTCTGTTTCACGTTCAGACATCGGCTCATGTGATAACGAACTCCAGCGGGTCGGGCCCACTCAGTTTAATGTGCTGGCCGGGTTCAAGGTTCAAATGCTGGCCGATGACGTCGGCCTGGATCGGCAGCTCGCGGCCGCTGCGGTCAACCAGGCATACCAGGGTGATGCTGGCAGGACGGCCGTAGTCAAAAATCTCGTTCATCGCCGCGCGTATGGTGCGGCCGGTTTGCAGTACATCATCGACCAGGATGATGTGCTTGTCCTCGACCTGGGGCGGTAGCCTGGAAGGTTTGACCTTTGGGTTCATGCCAATGCGGGAAAAATCATCGCGGTAAAAACTGATGTCCAGCGTTGCCAGCGGTTGTTCGAGTCCGAGTTTGCGGTGAAGGATTTCGGCGATCCATGCGCCGCCGGTATGAATGCCTACCATCAATGGATTGTCGATCGAACGCTCGGTGAGCAGTTTTTTAAGATCGTCTGCCAGTATCTCCAGAAGTTGATCTGGCTTGGCAATGTCATCCATAGATGCTGAACCTTTAGTGCTGGTCCGGTTGTGCGTCGAGCCAGCGTTGAACAATAATGGCCGCGGCCATTTTATCAATCTCGTGCTTGTTGTGCTTGGCTATTTTAATGTCCTGTTTCAACAACTGCTCTGCTTCGTCGGAAGACAGGCTTTCATCAACCTCGTATACCGGTAGATTAAAACGTTGCTGCAGTTGCTTGCCGAAGTTGCGCGCTGCGCGGGTCAGATCGGTTTCGCCGCCGTCGAGCAGGTAGGGTATACCTACGATCAGGGCATCGGGTTGCCACTGGCTGATGTGTTTTTTGATGCTGTCCCAGTCGGGCTTGTCATTGACGGCGGTGAGGGTGGTCAGGGGAGTTGCCGTGCCGGTAATGGTCTGGCCGGTGGCGATGCCGATACGTTTCAGTCCAAAGTCAAAGCCCAGTACCGAGCTGGTGGTGCCATCATTCATGCATGTCCGGGGTCGTTGCTCAGCAAGGTGAGATCGACGCCGAGCAAGTCAGCTGCAGCCTGCCAGCGCTTTTCCACGGGAGTTTCGAAAATAATCTGCTGGTCCGCCGGGCAGCTCAGCCAGGCGTTGTCAGCCAGTTCCTGTTCAAGCTGGCCGGGACCCCATCCTGCATAACCCAGTGCAATGATGTTATCTTCTGGGCCCTGGTCATTGGCGATGGCTTCGAGTATGTCGCGGGACGTGGTCAGTGCGACATTGTCGTTGACGATAAGGCTGGAGTCCCAGTTGCCGGTCGGGCGGTGCAGGATAAAGCCGCGATTGGCCTGCACCGGTCCACCGAAATACACACACCTGTTTTCTGTCTGTTCGTTTGAAAACGGTATGTGCATCTGTCCCATGACTTCGTTCAAGGTGATTTCCGATTGCTGGTTGATAATAATGCCGAAGGAGCCTTTGTCATCGTGTTCGCAAACATAGGTGACGGCTTCGGCAAAGTTGACGTCCATCAGGCCGGGCATGGCGATGATGAAATGGTCTGCCAGTTTGTTTTCAGTCATGGCTAGTTGGTTCGCAGGCTGTTGTCATTAAGGAATTCCCAGCTCCTTGTAATATGTATGACATCAGCCTGTTTGCGTAGTTTAGGCGGAAACGGTGAATATGGTGCTGCCAGTTTTACGATGCGCTTGGCCGCATCGTCGAGTACCTGGTGCCCGGATGACTGCCTCAAATCGGCCTTCATCAGCTTGCCATCGGCATTGATCACGACGTTCAGTATCAGGGTGCCGCTGAGCTTCTCACGGCGTGCCTGGTCCGGATAGTTCAGGTTGCCGACCCGCTCCACCTTTTTCACCCATTCGCTCATGTAGTTCGCGTATTTGAACTCACGGGTGCGTGCTGACACATAAATCTGGCGGGGTC
>JAASSE010000241.1 GCA_021768055.1 Gammaproteobacteria bacterium
AAACAGCGCGGCTGGAATGTTGAAATGAACCGCTACAAGGCTTCGGGCGACAGTGAGCTGCCACATGCGTTTTACCTGGGCCGCGATGACCAGCCTGAATTACTGGTCAAACTGCTGGTGAGGCGATGGGATCTGCCTGCAGTGCAAACTCAGACGCAATGACCCGGCACGACCTGACCTGGCCCGCGCCAGCCAAGCTCAATCTCATGCTGCACATCACCGGTCAACGGCCGGATGGCTATCATGAACTGCAAACAGTGTTCCAGTTCATCGACCTGCAGGACGAATTGCGGTTTGCAGTAAGGCCGGATGGAATTATCAACCGGCTCGATGATGTCAGTGGTATTCCTGCGCACGACGATCTTACGGTCAAGAGTGCGAAGACGCTGCAGCAGCACGCCAACACCTCCCTTGGCGTCGATATTCACCTGAGCAAGCGCATTCCGGTGGGTGCTGGCCTCGGCGGCGGCAGTTCGGATGCAGCAACCACGCTGCATGCGCTGAACCGGTTGTGGCAGCTGGATTATTCAACCGAGCAGCTGGCCGACATCGGCCTGACACTGGGAGCGGATGTGCCGGTATTCGTACACGGTTTTGCCGCCTTCGCCGAGGGTGTCGGAGAGTGTCTCGAACCGGTCATGATTGAGCAGCCCTGGTACCTGGTCATCACGCCGGATGTGCATGTTTCTACTGCAGAAATTTTCTCTGATACAGAATTGACACGGAATAGCCCAGCACTCAAAATATGCGACCTTTCGACGGCCGGGTGGGACAATGTGTGCGTCCCGGTTGTGGTCAGGCGTTACCCGGAAGTTGGCAAGGCTTTGAAGTTACTGGGTAATTACGCGAAAGCGCGGATGAGCGGGACGGGCGCCTCGGTGTTTGCACAAGTGGCCAGCGAGCAGGAAGCCGAACGGATTCTGTTGCAGCTACAGGCATCACCTGAGTGGGGCAGCAACTGGCAGGCTTTTATCTGTCAGGGAATGAACACCTCGCCACTGATCGAGTTTTTGCAAACGATATAGACGGGATCAAATGGGCCGTCGCCAAGCGGTAAGGCACCAGGTTTTGATCCTGGCATTCGGAGGTTCGACAAATTCGCCGGGAGCGAATTTGAACGCGCGCAGCGCGGCCCGCAGGGCGGAGGGCAGGATGCCCGGAGTAATCCTCACGGCCTGTAGGCCGAAGGCCTACTGGAAATAGTGAGCCGGTAACCAGTTAGAGTTGATTCGAATTGGGCCGTCGCCAAGCGGTAAGGCACCAGGTTTTGATCCTGGCATTCGGAGGTTCGAATCCTCCCGGCCCAGCCATTATTTTCCAAAGCCTACGATGTGGGCTTTGGTAAATAACCGGTAGGATAAGAGTGTTTAGCCACACAAGCACAACATGAGTAGCAGACAGTGAAGCAAGACGAAAGCCAGATGATGATATTCAGTGGCAATGCCAATAAGGAGCTTGCCGCCGATATTGCCAGTCTTCTGCATACCTCGTTGGGCAAGATTGGTGTGGATCATTTCAGCGATGGTGAAACCTGCGTTGAAATTGACGAGAACGTGCGTGGACGGGATGTATTTATCATCCAGCCGACCAGTACGCCGGTCAATGAACACCTGATGGAACTGATCGTGATGATCGATGCGATGCGCAGGGCATCGGCGAACAGGGTGACTGCGGTAATCCCGTATTTCGGCTATTCGCGGCAGGACCGCAAACCCCGCTCAGCGAGGGTACCGATTACCGCGAAAGTGGTTGCGAACATGCTGGCCAGCGTCAAGGTCGATCGCTTGCTTACCGTCGATCTGCACGCAGACCAGATCCAGGGATTTTTTGATATCCCAATCGACAATGTTTACGCATCGCCGATTTTACTGGCGGACGTATGGCAGCAGGGTTATCCGAACCTGCTGGTGGTGTCTCCGGACGTGGGTGGCGTGGTGCGCGCACGTGCTCTGGCGAAACGGTTGGGTGATGCCGATCTTGCGATCATCGACAAACGCCGCCCCAAGGCAAACGAGTCCGAGGTGATGAATATCATCGGTGAGGTCGAAGGCATGAACTGCGTAATCGTCGATGACCTGGTCGATACCGCGGGTACCTTGTGCAAGGCAGCCGCCGCGATCAAGGAGCAGGGCGCAGCCAGTGTTGCTGCTTACTGCACGCACCCGGTGTTGTCCGGCAAGGCGGTCGAGAACATAGAAAACTCGGTGCTGGATGAGCTGGTTGTCACCAACACGATTCAGTTGAGCGAGGAAGCCAAGCAGTGCAAGCGCATTCGCCAGGTTTCGATCGCCAACATGCTGGCTGAAACGATCCGTCGTATTCACGACGAGGAATCAGTCAGCGAAATGTATATTGATTAACTGTACGGGTTAATCGATTTTATGAATTCCGGCCTGTTGTTTCGACAACAGGCCAGATCGGAAAAATCTGGGAATATCTATAGATTTTTCTTTTAGTGTCTTCTCTGGTCGCGGGGAAGATTTTTTGTAACCGCTGTTGCAGGGCAATATCCCTGGGCAGCATTACGGAGTAAATCATGAGTATTTTATTGAATGCAGAAGTGCGTACAGACACGGGGAAAGGTGCGAGCCGCCGCCTGCGTCACGCAAACAAATTGCCGGCCATCTTGTATGGCAAGGGCATAGACCCGGTCAACCTGACCTTGTTACAAAAAGACGTGCAGCACGAGCTGGATAATGAATCGTTTTATACGCAAATTATCGAACTCAATGTCGATGGTAAAAAAGAAGAAGTCCTGCTGCGTGACTTGCAGCACCATCCGGCTCGCATGGACATCCTGCACATTGATTTCCAGCGTGTTGATGCGAAGAAAGTTGTACATGTTCATATTCCATTGCACTTTGTTAATGAAGATGTAGCACCGGGTGTCAAGACTGAAGGCGGTGCCATCAGCCACGTTATTACCGATGTCGAAGTTGAATGTCTGCCAAAAGATCTGCCTGAATACATCGAAGTGGATCTGAGTGACTTGCACTTGAATGACATCATTCATCTGTCTGATCTCAAGATGCCGTCCAGTGTAGAAGTGCTGGCGTTGAAGCAGGGCGAGGAATATGACACCGCTGTTGCTTCGTGTCATGTACGCAAGGTTGTTGCAGAGCCAGAAGAAGCTGTTGAGGCAGCAGAAGCGGCACCTGAAGAAGCCGCTGAAGCACCTGCTGAAGAGCCGCAGGCCAAGGAAGAAGGTGGTGAGGCTGAAGAGTAAGACCGGCTTCAGCGCACGAACAGGGAAATTTGA
>JAASSE010000242.1 GCA_021768055.1 Gammaproteobacteria bacterium
AAGCACCGACGCGGATTTGTCCGATGTGCTGAAGATGCGGTAGCCGCGCCATTGCGTCTGCTCGACGAATTCGTCATCGAGGTCGATGCTGATACCGATGCTCTTGTCGCTGAAATTCGCTGCATCGCCGATGCCGACAAAACAGCCAAGGCCCAGCGCGATGCCGGATAATGTTGATATGAATCTACGCATTATGTTTCCCCCACGGGTCATAACAGGATTGGATGACAATCATTTCGAGAACCGAGGTCTGGCCGAACGATCCGATGGCCTCGCGGTATCTCACTTGCACAGGTTGTTGGCGGTGATGATGTACCGCTTGCCGTGCAACATGAAATTGTCGCCCTCGTCTTCCAGCATGAGCTTTTGCTCGCGGTCGTCACGCACAATCAGGTAGGGCGTACCCTTCGATACGATCACAAACCATGTGCCGCGCCTCTGGTCCCTGCCACGGTTGTAAACCGTCATGTTCTGTCTCGGTGCCCGGCCGACTGGCCCCGATTTGTGAATCGCGGTACCGTCGCTGCACAGGTAATAGTCCCCGTGCGGTGAGGTTTGCCTGGCGCCGCGGGCCACTCTTGCCTGCCCGGACTGCAGCTTCTTGCCCTTGAGCCGGTTTTCCCAGTCCTTGATCATCGCTGCACGGTCGACCTTAACAAACCGGACGCTGCTGAACATAGTGTTCATGCGCGGGTTCCATGCAGCCCAGTTTTCAGGTTTGGCGGTGGCGATAACGAGAAAACCCTGGCCGTCATGGCCCGAATAGGCACCGATCACACCTTTGACCTTGTGTTTGCTGATCCTGCCTCTCACAGGTATCAGCAGTCCGCGCCCCGACTCGATTTTGGCTTCAGAGGGTTCGTCGGTCATTCCCAGGATGACGCCATCGCGGGTGTCGCGATAACCAACGGAGTGCAGGTGCTCCACGAAATCGGTGATGCTGAGGTCATGGATCCGCTTGATCATCAGCGCCGCGGACTTGTCCTGCGTGGTGAAGTTATGAACATCACGCATCTGCGGCAGCTTTGACATTGCGTCATCGACATCGATGCTGATGCCGAAGGAGTTATCCGTGAAGTTCGCCGCGCCTGCGGTACCGGTAATGCCGGCAAGGACGAGGATGGCGCCGAGGGTGGATGTCATAAATGTACGCATTACAGTCTCTCCCGCATGGGTATTCCGGGGTCAATATACTTAATTAGCTTAAAGGGGTTAAAACCTTATTAAAAAGCCCTGCATCGCAGGGCTTTTTAAGTGGTGTATTACCAATTGAAACCCATTCCGCTTCCAGATCCAGACCCGTCATAGAATCTTGGACCTCTCTTACGATATCTGGATCCGCGATATCTGGATCCGCGGTCATAGTACGGGTCATCATAGAACGAGTCACCGAAGCGGTCGTCGTAGAATCGATCACGGCCCCAGTCGTCATCCCAGGAACGGGAACGGAAGCCCGGTCCGCGGCTGGTGCCAAAGCTGGGGCCACTGCGGCCGGTGCTGAACGAGGGTGAGCCGAATCCGAAGCCTTTGCCGTCGTTATCCCATGGCCCACTGAATCTCGGTCCGCTGCTGCCGAATGGCGTGTCCCAGTCGCGGTAGCGCCCGCGATAATGATGCGGTCGATAACCGCGATGACCACCATAACCGCGATAACCGCGATAGGCACGCGGTGGTACCGGCATTGCTCGCGGCGCCTGTGTGGCTGTCGGGGCCTGTGTCGTGGCAGCAGGTGCCTGGGTGGTTGCTTCGGCAGCTTTTTCCTCTGCAGGCTTCTGGCTTGCAGCTTTATCTTCCGCCAGCAAAGAGCCTGACTGACTGCCGAGTAATAAAACGATGGATGCTGTTATTACTTTAAATTTGGGTAATCTCATACTGTTCTCCTATGAAATACGACTTTTGCAACTCCGGGAATTACGGTACTAGCGACATTTTTCGTCATGAGCGCCTGATTCGTTTCAAGGATATCCTATAAAGAAAGCAGGAGCGTGGCCATAATTTATAATATATAGCTATATTATTATAAATTAATATTATTTTCAGTAAGGTAGTCCGGAATACAGGAATAATAACTTATTGATATGCTCAGAATTCCCTTGAGCGAAATAGCCCCGCCCACTGGTGTTTGCCGTTAACCACATAGGGTTCAATGTCGACCAAGTGATAACCTTTCTCAAATAGCTCTTTGCGCTTTATATTGAAGCTTGTGTAATCAAGGTTGCGTAGCATCACATTGCCCCCGGGACCATTGCGAAAAATTGCATCCCAGTAGACTTCTCCGTTTATGACAAACGGTTCAATGTTGTCGGCGTAATAGCCGATACGGCGCAGGAACTTCCATTCGGCGACAAAGTTATCGTCACTGTAACCGCGGCGAAGCAGGATGTCGTTACGGAATCTGCGCCCACCGTAGTGTTGGCCAAACAGGTCGGCCAGACGATGGGAGATGCGCATGGGCTTGCTGTGGATGCCATTGATCAACAGTACGATACCAAGGCGTTCGGCAGACTCGGGATACAGGTAGAGCAGTGCGCGGCTGTTGTTATGCATGCCGCCATTGCCTACCTCGTACTTGTCCGGTGTGTGGAACATGGCATAGCCATAGCCCGGGTTACCGGGCACGGTCGTCCACAGGCGGCTGGTATCCTTCAGCAGGCTGCCCTGCAGCAATGCATTCGCGAACTTAGCCAGGTCGCGTATATTGGACTCCCAACCGCCGCCCGGCAGTTTCCATGCCGCATTGCCGGAAGTGATCTCTTTCAGGATATGACGTTTGAGATCGTATCCTGTTTGGGTGCCGGTGGCCTGCCGCAAGGAGAGCATGTCCATTGGTGTTTTGATCTTGTCGTTAATCCAGTCGACATAACTTGTGCCCGCGCCACCCTCGATGGCAGAACCCAACAGGCTGAATCCGAACGTTGAGTACTTGTAACCGCTGCCGGGATCGAAACACAGCTTTTGGTCGCTGAAAACTGCTACAGCCTGTTCCGCGTTGTAGGTAACGCTGGTATGTCGGCTTTTGGTGAAGTCGGGTGCTCTATTGCCGGGGCAGTTCTTTTTATTTCTGTAATGAGTAATTCCGGAACGGTTAGACAAAAGATGCCTGATGCGTATGTTTGCCTTGTTGCCGTGTGCAGGCCAGTAGCTAACATGCTTCGTGACTCTGTCGTTCACACTGAAATTCGGGTTTTCTTCATCGAGTTTTAGCGTGGCCACGGCGGTCAGCGTTTTGGATATCGAGCCCCAGCGCAAC
>JAASSE010000243.1 GCA_021768055.1 Gammaproteobacteria bacterium
ACGTAAATTGAATTGCTCGCGGCGCAAGTCAATTAATTCTTTCTTCAGGTCCTCGACGGACATGTTTCTGTAATCTGTTGCAGTACCCATTACATCACCGTACGTGATACGAAGGTTGTTTTTATAGGCAGCTTGTTTGCTGCAAGACGGAAAGCTTCACGTGCCAGCTCTTCCGAAACACCTTCCATTTCATACAAAACAACACCGGGCTGGATTTTTGCGATCCAGTGGTCCACGTTTCCCTTGCCCTTGCCCATGCGCACTTCCAGCGGCTTGCTTGAAATAGGCACATCCGGGAAGATACGGATCCAGATTTTGCCGCCACGTTTTACGTGACGTGTCATCGCACGACGTGCAGCTTCAATCTGACGCGCTGTTATTCTGCCGCGCTCTGTTGCTTTCAGGCCGTACTCGCCAAAGCTGACGCGATTGCCATTTTGAGCCAGCCCACGGTTCTTACCCTTGAACTGCTTGCGAAATTTTGTGCGTTTTGGCTGTAACACTGTTTAATCCCCTAGCTTGCACTGGCGGCTTTGGAGCTGTCCGTTTCCTGTTCCTGGTACAGGTCAAAGACTTCGCCCTTGTAGATCCAGACCTTCACGCCCAGAATTCCGTAAGTCGTTTTTGCTTCAGCAAAACCGTAATCAATGTCGGCACGCAGAGTGTGCAGCGGCACGCGGCCTTCGTGGTAGCACTCGCTGCGCGCAATTTCAGCACCGTTCAAGCGTCCGCCTACCATAATCTTGACGCCTTCAGCACCCATGCGCATGGTGTTCTGGATCGCGCGCTTCATCGCGCGACGGAACATAACGCGGCGCTCGAGCTGCTGCGCAATACTTTCAGCGACCAGCTGCGCATCGAGCTCCGGTTTGCGAATTTCCTCGATGTTGATCTTTACGCTGTTGATATGCAGACCGATCAACTTGGCAACATCTTCGCGCAGCTTTTCGATGTCTGCGCCTTTCTTGCCAATAACCACACCGGGACGTGCTGTATGGATAGTAATAACAGCGGCACGCGTCGGCCGTTCAATCTGTATCTTGCTGATATTCGCATTTTCAAGTTTTTTCTTCAGGTATTCGCGTACCTTGATATCAGCGTTCAGCAGATCAGGAAAATCCGAAGACGATGCATACCACTTGGAATTCCAGTCAGTTGAAATACCAAGACGAATACCAACAGGATGTACTTTTTGTCCCATGTTTTTCTCTCTTAACGATCAGCCACAGACACAGTGATGTGACTGGTACGTTTTAAAATTCTGTTTGCGCGTCCTTTTGCACGTGCTTCCAGCCGTTTCATCATCGGGCCTTCATCAACCATAACGCTCGACACTTTCAACTCGTCGATATCAGCACCTTCATTGTGCTCGGCGTTGGCGATTGCAGACTCGAGCACTTTCTTCATCAACGATGCTGACTTGGTTGTACCGAATGTCAGCGTGCTTAAAGCTTCCTCGACCGGCAAACCGCGTATCTGGTCCGCAACCAAACGGCACTTCTGCGGAGAGATGCGTGCAAATCTATGTTTAGCTGTCACTTCCATAATGTTTTACTTCGCTTTTCTGTCTGCCATGTGGCCTTTATAAGTGCGCGTTAAAGCAAACTCGCCCAGCTTGTGACCAACCATGTTCTCGTTGATCAGCACCGGTACATGCTGCCTGCCGTTGTGCACCGCAATGGTCAGCCCGACCATTTCCGGAAATACCGTTGAACGGCGAGACCAGGTTTTAATCGGTTTGCGATCATTGGTTTCAACCGCTTTGTTGACCTTGGCCATAAGGTGATGATCAACAAATGGACCTTTTTTCAGTGAACGTGGCACGTATCAGCTCCCAATCTCAATTCTTTGTTAACGCTTGTAGCGGCGGCGCACTATCATGCCGTCGGTGCGTTTGTTACTGCGTGTTCGGTAACCCTTGGTCGGCACGCCCCAGGGTGAAACAGGATGGCGTCCACCTGAGGTACGTCCTTCACCACCGCCATGCGGGTGGTCTACCGGGTTCATCACAACACCGCGGACGGTCGGACGAACACCGCGCCAGCGTGATGCGCCGGCCTTACCCAGAGAGCGCAGGCCATGCTCGGCATTGCCCACTTCGCCGATGGTTGCACGGCAGTTCACGTGGATCCTGCGCATTTCGCCGGAACGCAAACGCAGGGTGGCATAAACACCCTCGCGTGCCAGCAACTGGGCGGTTGCACCGGCACCACGGGCGATCTGCGCACCTTTGCCCGGTTTCATTTCAATGCAGTGCACCTGCGTACCGACCGGGATATTCGCCAGTGGCAGGCAGTTGCCTGTCTTGATCGCAGCATCAACGCCTGACTGCAGCACATCACCGGCTTTGACACCCCTGGGCGCAATGATGTAACGACGCTCACCATCGGCATACACCAGCAACGCCAGGTGTGCACTACGGTTGGGATCATATTCAAGCCGCTCAACACGTGCAGGAATGCCATCCTTGTCGCGTTTGAAATCAACAATTCTGTACGCCTGCTTGTGACCACCGCCGACATGACGGGTGGTGATGCGGCCCTTGTTGTTACGGCCGCCGGACTTGCTCTTGCTTTCCTTCAGCGAACGAACAGGCGCACCTTTGTGCAACTCATTATTAACAACCTTGACGACAAATCTGCGTCCAGGTGAAGTCGGTTTTGTTTTAACCAGTGCCATCTCTACTCGCCCCTTTCCTAGCTCGCACCTGCGAAGTCGATATCACTGCCCGCCTGCAGCGTTACATAGGCTTTACGCACATCGGAACGCTTGCCGAGACGGCCGCCAAAACGCTTGGTCTTGCCTTTTACGTTGAGGATGCGGACCTTGTCGACCTTCACCTTGAATAATTCTTCAACAGCCTGCTTTACCTCGGTGCGGGTAGCGTCAGTCGCTACCTTGAACACATGCTGGTTCTTTTCATCGGCCAGCAAGGTACCCTTCTCGGATACGTGCGGCGCTAACAGGACTTGATACATGCGTTCCTGATTCATGATAACCACTCTTCTATTGCACGAACCGCGGGTACAGTGACAACGACATGCTCATAGCGGACCAGGTTGACCGGGTTCACGCCGGCAACATCGCTGATTTCAACATTCGGCAAGTTGCGTGCAGATAAATACAGTTTTTCATCACCCGTTTCGGTAATGATCAATGTCTTGTTGACGCCCAGGTCTGCAAGCTGGCTCACCAGTTGCTTGGTTTTTGGTGCATCAACGGTAATGTCTTCGACAACCAGC